>JAYTOS010000102.1:0-6429 GCA_043747705.1 Bacteroidota bacterium | reverse complement strand
CATTGACAGTAAAAATATTTTATTTGATGAACTGCGCGGCCAGATAGGATTTGTAACACAGGATACACAATTATTCGCAGGCAGCATCCGAGAAAATTTGTTGTTTGTATATCCTGATGCTACTGATGACGATCTTCGGGAAGCATTACACAAAGCAAGCTGCGACAATCTGTTATCCCGTGCAGACAATGGTTTGGATACTATGATTGGTGAAGGCGGATTAAAATTAAGTGGTGGTGAAAAACAGCGTTTATCTATTGCACGCGCCTTATTACGACATCCTCATTTACTCATTTTTGATGAAGCCACGTCCTCTCTCGATAGTATTACCGAAGAAGATATTACTAACACCATCCAGCAAATCTCTGTAGAGAAACAACAGATAACCGTAATGATTGCCCACCGTTTAAGCACCATTATGCATGCCGACAGGATCTATGTTTTAGAAAAAGGCCAAGTAATAGAAACAGGCAATCACTATGAATTGCTTGTTGAAAAAGGTTTGTATTACGCCATGTGGCGGCAGCAGATTGGGGAGAGGAAAGCTGTGTTGATGAGTAGTTAAATTGTAATTAGTTAAAGTGGTTAAAAGATGTTAAAGATGTTAATAAATATCAGCATCTATGATTTAACCCTTTTAACGTCTTTAACATCTTTTAACCACTTTAACGACCAACCTAATCCTTATCAAACTTCTTCTTAAAATACTCAATCACCGACGGGTCTTCCAGCCCTTCCATATCGCTCAGTTCCAGTTCAAGTGCCTTGGTACTAAGTTGTATTTCTAGCAAGGATAAAGCCAGTGAAGCTGAAAAAGTAATCAGGCTTACTGCAAATACAACATGTGCAAAAGGCATGGCCTCAATATAAATAAGGTACATACACAGAATACAGCTTAAAAACGTAAGTACCCCTAAAGCCTGCATATTCTTGATCAGCTTTAACCGGTAACGCAGATTCTTGATCTGCCCGTGAATAATGAGTTTCTGCTCATGATTCTGGTATTTATCGTGCAGACTGCGTACCCGGTTAGATAACGCCAGGAAACGGTTGGTATACGCCAGCATAATTAAACTGATGGCCGGAAACAGCAAGGCAGGGGTATTGATTGAAATATCCATGATGGCAATTTACAAAATTCTGCGGCTTTATTACTATGCCGCCCCGGCCTGCACTTACCATTCATTTTGCCTGCTTTTACTACCGCTACAAAGTATATTTATTTAGTATTATGAAATATTTAATTTACATAACTCGAAAATATAATTTAGGTTTGTCTAAATTTTATGTGTGTGTAGAATGAAAACTTATCTGTTACCCTTATTTTCGCTTCTGTTCTTTTATGCAACCGGAAGGCAGATCATTCCAAAAAATAGTGACCGGTTTTCAGGTTCAGTTATTGCAAACCGAACCCATACATCTTTACCCTCGGCTACCATCACACTTGCATCATCAGGGAAAAAATACCTTTGTGACAGTATTGGAAAATTTCAATTGCCTGAACTGTTATCCGGCAAATATCTGGTCAGGATCAGCAGCCTCGGTTACCAGGATCTGGTAAAAGAAATTACCGTTCCCGGATCAGGATATTTCCAGCTGGAAGAAGCGGAAGCAGAACTGGAACAGGTGGTGGTTACGGCAGTTGCCGGGGCTACCAAAATAAAAAGAACACCTGTTTCCATTGCCATCGTATCACAAAAAGAAATGAATAAAAGTACCGGCACCAATGTGATAGATGCATTATTAAAAGCCGTGCCCGGTATCAGTGCCATTACAACCGGACCCAACATCAGTAAACCTTTTATCCGTGGCCTGGGTTATAATCGCGTGCTTACTTTATATGATGGTATAAGGCAGGAAGGACAACAATGGGGCGATGAACATGGTATTGAAATAGACCAATACGGTATAGCCCGTGCAGAAATTGTAAAAGGCCCGGCAAGTTTATTATACGGATCGGATGCGATTGCCGGTGTAGTAAACCTGATACCCGGTTTACCTGCCGGAACAGAGGGCCGTATCAGCGGAGATGCCTTAACGGAGTACCAGTCGAACAATGGATTGATTGGTGCCACCGCGGCACTACAGTACCACAAGCATGGTTTTTTATGGAGCACAAGATCTTCAGTTAAAACAGCCACCAACTACCGCAACAGTGTTGATGGATGGGTGTACAATACTGGTTTTAAAGAGATCAATTTCTCAACGATGATGGGTTGGGAGGGGCCATCGGCTAAAAATTATTTACATGTGAACGTATATGACAATCTTCAGGAAATACCTGATGGAAGCAGGGACTCAATAACAAGGGCATTCACCTATCAAGCAAATGAAACCGGCCTGGATGATATCCGCAACAGGCGCATGGTACCGGCTAATCGTTTACATACTTACCAGACATCACCACTGCATCAACATATACAACATTACCGTGTGTATCATAAGGGTTTTTATACGCTTGGCAATGGAGAACTCAGTGCCATTATAGGTTTTCAGCAAAATATACGAAGAGAATATAACCATCCTACTGCACCAGCACAAGCTGGCCTGAATGTTCGCTTGAATACCTTTACCTACGAAATAAAATATAGTTTGCCCGAATGGCAGACCATACGCTTTACCTATGGCATTAACGGTATGTACCAGGAAAATAAAAACAAAGATGCCACCGATTTTCCTATACCGGATTATCAACTGTTTGATATAGGTACTTACCTGCTGGCCAAAAAAGAATTCGGCAAATTCGTTATCAGTGGAGGACTGCGTTTAGATAACCGGAGCATCTATTGGGGAAATTTTTTCACTAGGAAAGAAGCCCCCAACGGCTTCACCCGGCAGGTTCATTTACCTGATACCGCTTCCGCTACGTTAGCTTTCCCTTCTTACAAACAACAGTTTAGTGGTTTATCAGCCAGTGTTGGATTGGTGTATACAGCCTCCCATACCGTTACCTTGAAAGCCAATATAGCAAGGGGTTACAGAAGCCCTTCTATTCCCGAGATCGGTTCTGACGGACTTGATCCGGGGGCAAGGATCTATTATATCGGTAACAGGAACTTCAATCCCGAATTCAACTGGCAAACGGATATCGGCATCTTTATGAATTACCCTGATGTGGATGTTACGCTTGAAGTATTCAACAATAACATCGCTAATTATATTTTCTTTCAAAAACTCTTCGATGCGAATGGGCAGCCCCTCGAAATAGTTCCCGGTAATTTTACATACCAATATAAACAGGGAAGTGCGCGCCTGTTTGGTGCTGAAGCAGCATGGGTATTGCATCCGAAAGCTATTTCCTGGCTCAACTTTCAACAGAATATATCCACCATTACCGGTATCAATACCGACAGGGAATCTTTAAAAATATTGGGTAACGATGCTAAATACCTCCCTTTGATACCTCCTTTCAAAACAGCAAGCCGGCTGCGCATCAGCCTGCCCCAAAAAAGCATGACGGTAACAGATTGCTTCCTGCAAACAGAAGTAGAAACGAGTGCAGCACAGACTAATTTTTATGCAGTTGACAATACCGAAACAAAAACAAATGGTTATGTATTGGTTAATGCCGGAGCTGGTTTCAGCATCAATACTAAAAAAGATAAAACGGCATGCAGGTTAGTTTTCAATGTAAATAACCTGTTCGATGTTGCCTACCAATCGCATCAAAACCGTTTAAAATATTTCGAATATTTTCAAAATGCACCTAACGGCCGTTCGGGCATTTATAATATGGGAAGAAATATTGCAGTCAAACTTATTTTTAACTGGTAGGGGATGCTTTTTTAAGATTATAGTTGAGTGGAAAATCTATTTTAAAAGCAATATTCCGTCCCATATTATAAATACCATTACGCCCTGTAAAATTGCCGGGATAATTTTCAAAGTATTTTAACCGGTTGAGGTGGTCCTGGTATCCGGTATTAAATAAATTATTACCCATGATATACAGGCTCATGATTGTTTTACCTTCTTTATTTACAAAACTCCCGCCCATACCGGCATTCACCAATGTATAGCCTGGCGTAGCTATTTCGGTACCATACACAGAAAATACGCGGTTTTGCGCTGCATAATATTCAACCTGGGTTTTTATAAATCCGTGTTTAATATTGGCAGATTTGATATCAAAATCCAGTCGCAATTCAGAGGTACCATGCAAGGGTGGAATAAATGGAAGATACCGGTTACTATCAATCATCTTAACAATACCTGCGCTTTTATTATTGCCATATACAATGGACAAGCTATTTTCGAAATGCAGCGTTTTTACAGGATGCAGATCAATGCTTAATTCCCCGCCATATAAATTGGCTTTCCCTGATTGAAATTTGAATGTTTGATTACCCGCAACAATTACTGAATCCTGCCCGTTTGCACCAACCAGTTTCTGGTTATAAATATAATTATTAATAACATTATTGAACAGGTTCAATTGTATCACTGCATATTTAGAAGAAAAAACAAAACCAATATCTTCCTGCAGGCTGAACTCAGGTTTAAAATTATCATTGCCTATCTGGTAAATATTTGTGCCCGGATGCACACCATTTGCGGATATCTCCGAAATATTAGGTGCCCTGAATCCCCTGGCCAGGTTAGCTTTTACAGAAAACCTGTCTGAGAAATTATAGGTAGCTCCAATACTTCCGGTGAACCCGGAAAAAGTTTTCCTGTATGTTGAAAAAATCTTATTGGCACCTACCCTGTTGCTGACATATACAGGCATATCAAAACCGGTAAGCGGATTGGGGGCGGTGTACATCTCATCATTATTAAAAGAGCGCACATCATATCTTAATCCACCGGATATATCCAGTTTATCAAGGCTTTTTTTCACAATGAAAAAAGATCCAATATCAAATTGCTTGTAGGATGGAATAATAAAATCGGTTCCGTTGGTAGACGTATTTTGCTGATACATGCCATTTACACCCACACTCGTGTTCCAATTATTTTTTTCAGGAAAATGATATTTGATATCATAGGTAAGGGAATTCAGTTGTAAGTATAAGCCGGGGGTAGTGTACAAAACAGGATGACTAAATTCGCGCCGTATGCTTTTTTGGTAGCCGAGGTTCACATCTAACCTGCCATTACCTAAAATGAAGTTGTTATTCCAGAATACCCGGTAATGCTGCACATGCTGATGCAGTTTTGCAATGGCATAACTATTCAATTCCGCATCAGAAACAATTGGCCGTATAGTATCTGCTTCGGTGATCTGTTTGGTAAAACGCCTGCTGGCACTATCCCTGCTGCCATTAGGTATCTCCTGCAAATCATCATACAAAACAAAATTAACGTGCGAGTAACCCCATTTGCGGTGTATACCAATGGATGCACCGGCATCGGTTTCATTAAAAGCCGAACCGTATACCCGGCCGTCAAATTTGTTCTGGTAATTCGTTGCCTGTTTATGAGATAAGCGAGCCATCCATTCAATACCATTCTTATTGGCACCTAACATAAATGAACCACCAAAATATTTATTATTAGTTTGATGTTCTACCGTTACATCTCCAATCAATTTTCCTTCAGCCGCTGTTTGTACGGGAATTAAATTCACAACACCCGCCAATGCATCAGACCCATAACTAAGGCTCGCCGGCCCTTTTATGATCTCTACTTTATCAATACTGTATTGGTCAACTTCAATACCATGTTCATCTCCCCATTGCTGTCCTTCCTGCCTTACTCCGTCAAACAGGGTCAGTATCCTGTTAAAACCCAATCCGCGGATAACCGGCTTAGAAACATTGGGGCCGGTTGTTACAGCCCGAACCCCCGGAATTTTCGCAATACCGTCAATTGCATTTGTATTCAGATTGGTTACTAAATAATCATGGTTTACAGAAACGATAGGCACCGGGTTTCGTTTTATCTGGGTGGCTTTTGAACTACCGGTAACAACTACTTCACTTATTTCAATAGCACTTTCTTCCAAACTAAAATTTGCTTCAATATCGCCGTTCAAAATAATGTTTTTTGTAATGCTTTTAAAGCCCTCGAATTTTATCTCAATCAAAAAAGTGCCGGTGGGTAAGTTTTTTATAGTAAATCTCCCCAAAGAATCTGTTGCAACACCCAGCTTAAGATCGGGTATTAAAATGGTGGCCCCTTTTAAAGGTGTTTTTCCTTTTGATTCTGTTACCACACCGCTAATGGAGGATTTGCCTGGACGGGATTCTATTGTTACGGATGATGCATATATCCCCGATAATAATAACAGTAAACTAAAAAAGAGTATCGATCTTTTCATGATAATATAATTTGATGCTTTGCCAGAGTGGTGAATGATCATCATCTTTTAAAAAGAAAAATATCATTCCACATGATTGTAAAATAGATTTGAACACTTACCGGTTTCGCATAAGCAGCCAGCCGGAAATACATTTACGCTGGACTAACCGGCGGGCCACGAAGCCC
>JAYTOS010000101.1:0-1743 GCA_043747705.1 Bacteroidota bacterium | reverse complement strand
TATAATTGCTAAATCCTGCTTATTTTGCACCAAACAATTTACATGCACTCCGTTTTTTCCCCTTCACTTGATTTTGCCAGGCAGGCAGATACGGCTGATGAGCAGGCTCATTTTAAAAAGCAGTTCCATTTTCCTAAAAAGAATGACAAGGATGTTATCTATTTCTGCGGAAACTCTTTGGGATTACAGCCGGTAAATGTTGAAGCGGCTATTCAGACTGAATTGAACAGTTGGAAAGAAGTAGCGGTTGGCGGCTATTTTGGCGGCACCAATCCCTGGTTATATTACAATGATTACCTGCAAGCCTCTTTAGCCAGAATAGCCGGATGCAAAGAAAATGAAGTAACTGTAATGAATACCCTTACGGTAAACCTTCATTTAATGTTGTTGAGTTTTTACCACCCCACCAAAGAACGTTTCAAGATCATGATGGAAGCTGGCGCATTTCCATCCGATCAATATGCCATAGAAACGCTGGTAAAGCATTTTGGATTTGATCCCGCTACCACTATCATTGAAATTGCTCCAAAAGAAGGAGAAAAGATATTACATACTGCAGATATTGTTGCAGCAATTGAAGCCCATGGCAAAAGCCTTGCTGTGGTTATGTTCGGTGGCATCAATTATTATACCGGCCAGTTATTTGACATGAAACGTATTACCCAAGCAGCACATGAAGTAAATGCCATTGCTGGTTTCGACCTGGCGCATGTAATAGGTAATGTACCATTGAAGCTTCATGACTGGGCAGTAGATTTTGCCGTATGGTGCAGTTATAAATATTTAAATGGTGGGCCAGGTGCTATTGGCGGTGTATATGTACACGAATATTTTGGCAATGATGTGCGCACGCCAAGATTAGGTGGCTGGTGGGGTAATGATGAGAAGACAAGGTTTAAAATGGAAAAAGGCTTCCTGCCCAAACCCAATGCCGGAGGCTGGAATATTAGTACGGCACAGGTATTTAATACGGTTTGTTTAAAAGCTTCTTTAGAATTGTTTGATAAAGCGGGCATAGAAAAATTGAGGGCTAAAAGCTTACAGTTAACTGCTTACCTGGAATACCTGTTGTATCAATTACCCAATATTAATTTCGAGATCATTACACCGGCAGATGCTGAAGCCCGCGGGGCACAATTATCATTGTATTTTATAGAACGGGGTAAGGAGATACATGATAATATGATAGAAAGCGGTATTGTAGTTGATTTTCGTGAACCGGGTGTGATAAGGGTGGCTCCGGCGCCTTTGTATTGTAGTTTTGAAGATGTATATAGGTTTTATGAAATACTGAAAGATCATTTTTAACCGCACAGATACCAGGGCGCGAACACTCGCAAAGAGTTTTCTTGGCGTAACTTAGCAGTTACATTTACCTACCTCATGAGTAAGCACCATTTTACTTTTTTAGCATTAGGAGATTCGTATACCATTGGTGAATCTGTTCCTTTACACGAAAGCTTTCCTTATCAAACCGTACAATTACTCAGGCATAGTGGTTTGCATGTTCAAGCGCCGGAGATAGTGGCTAAAACAGGCTGGACAAGTTTTGAACTTGCCGAACATATCCTGCATACAAAATTAAATGAGCAATACGATTTTGTTACGCTGCTGATTGGCGTAAACAATCAATACCGTAATTTGTCTATTGATGAATTTGCGACTGACTTTGCATTTCTTCTGCGAAAAGCCATCCATCTCAGCGGAGAACAACCTAACCGGGTGTTTGTGTTATCCATTCCC
>JAYTOS010000100.1:0-1050 GCA_043747705.1 Bacteroidota bacterium | reverse complement strand
CAGCAAAACCTATACAACGAAAAGCAACTGCAGCAACGCTCATCACTTGCTTTGGAAGAACAGAATGACCCTCAGCGTCAATTGCGTAAGCAGGATGATCTGTTGCGCCATTACACGGATGAATCTGCTTCATTAAAAGGTGATATCAATCGTTTGCAGCGATCCGTTAATGATGCCAATCGGGGTTATAGCAGTGGCAATTCCATTTTACCTGTTATAATTCCAGCCGCAAAAACGCAACAACAGGCACCCGTAACTGGTACTATTATCAAAGATACGGTGTACATAAAAGATACCATTCGCATTAGAGACACACTTACCCTTACAAAAAAAGAAATGTTGTACCCGGTAGTTGCGGCAGCTACGGTTGTAATACCCATTGCCAAAGAGCAGGTTCCTCTACAACCTTTCTTTGATTATACAGCCATACCGGCAGATATTGTATTATTTGAATTGGGCAAGGCCAGTCTGCTACAAGTTTATTATAGCCGGCTAGATTATGTTGCCGGTATCCTGGTACAGCAACCCAACCTGCAGGCAACCATTACGGGGCATACTGATAAATCAGGTTCTCCGAAAATCAACAAAGTACTTTCCTTAAAACGGGCGCAAAGAGTTGCTGCTTATCTTGTTAAAAAAGGAGTACCACCATTCAGCCTGGTAACTTCTGCTGTATCTTTTCTTGAACCAGCAGTGGCGGGCAATTCCAGGTCTGCCGTTAGTCAGAACAGAAGGGTGGTGATTAAAATCATGAATAAATAATTGCAGGGATGAGTTCAGGCTACGGTATGTTTATAAAAGTCTAGGGACCAAATTGAGGAAAAAAATTTCATGGCAAAGTGTATTCAACATCAGGATTTCAAGGAGGTTAAAAGCTGCTATTTGTGGTGTGTGCTGTAAAAACCCCGAGCGGACTAAAGGCGCTACGTCCATGCCTTTGGCAGTACTAATTTTTATGGGGCAGTCTTGTAACATAATTTTTGCTCTGCTAGTTTCTTTTCTATAATGAAGGAATCCAAATAATTGTAATTTCTACTAAGAATAAGAGTA
>JAYTOS010000099.1:0-1432 GCA_043747705.1 Bacteroidota bacterium | reverse complement strand
GACCTTGCTGTTTCCAATACCATGCGGAATATTTTCGGGTTCTTTGGTTGCTTTACCTGGGCTTTTGCCGCTACGGCGAATACAATGGTGAGTAATGTGATTGGACAGGGGCTGCAACATAAAGTGGTGGAGCTGATTAACAAGATCATGTACTGGAGTGTGGGATTTGCTTTACTGGTTTGCCTTTTCCTGAATGTTTTTCCGCATTTATTCCTCTCAATTTATGGACAGGGAGAAGACTTTATCCAGTCAGCTATCCCGGTGCTTCGTGTAGTATCCACCGCATTGGTGCTGATGTCGGTTTCGGTGGTATGGATGAATGCAGTAACCGGCACAGGCAATTCGAAAATGAACCTGCTATCTGAAGTAGCGGCTATTACTTTTTACTGCGCTTACGTTTACATCGTTTTGGAAAAAATGAAATTACCCATTGCCTGGGGTTGGGCCAGTGAATGGATCTATTGGGCAACCATATTAATCCCTTCGTTCTGGTATATTAAGAGTGGCAGGTGGAAGGAGAAGAAAATATAAACAAGCTATTTTTTTATTATCATCCTATATAAGAAAAGTATATTAACTTTTTTTTGGCGTCAATTTTGAAGTTTAACTTGTCTAACCATAAACGCTTATGAAAAGTAATTTACTACTCACTCTATGTTTATTAACTACCCTGTTTGCCCGCGCACAATTTACGCAAGGGCAAAAAATGATTGGTGGGCAGGTATCAGTTAATTTTTATTACAATGATCTCACCAGTTCACCGGGTTCTGAACAACGCTTTGGTTCCGTGTTCACTTCTTTTTCATTATCCCGTTTCTCATCACCAACTCACTTTAGTGGATTTGGAATCAATTATGGGTACACTTATAATCACTCAAATATCGGTATTTCAAGTACGGAGTATATTGACCGAAATAACAGCATTGGCATTTTTGTGAGTGGAACAAAGCTTAAGAGTTTAGCCGGAAGATTTTATCTCGGGTTCACCGGAACCAGTGGCCTTTCTTATGGTTTTGGAAGAACAACTTATGCCTCAAACGGCGATTTTCGAAGAGTGAACAATTACAACCTTTATGTATCCGGTGGATTAGGGCTATTTTACCAGTTAGACCAACGCTTTCTACTGAGTGCGAATCTCATCAACCTGCTTAACCTGGCTTACAATTATTCGCATTTTTCCCCTAACAACAGTTCAAATGTTTATGAAACCAATGCCACCAGTTTTACATTGAGTTCAGGATTAAATGGGTTTTCCTTAACTAATATTGCAGTGGGTGTAAGGTATATGCTTAAGCAAAGTCATAATAATAAACTTAACTAAACCAAAAAACAACTTTGATTACCCCTTTAGTTTGGTAACCAAATCAACATACTGCTGCATGGCATCTTCTTTTGATATGCCTTTCAGCTTCGCCCAGGCTTCGTATTTGAA
>JAYTOS010000098.1:0-2539 GCA_043747705.1 Bacteroidota bacterium | reverse complement strand
CTGCAAAAGCTTCGCCCATGCAGGCGCCGAGTGCAATATGTGTAAGCAAATCCAGTGATCAATTATTTATTGCTTAAAGATATTCCTTGCTGATCAATCCGGATAACAAATCTCAGGACATGTATTGTTTATATCCATGTCTTATTATCTGATCCCGCGGAAAAAATCCTTTATTCACCCCGGAGATTCAGTGAACGGGGAGCATTTCTCCCGTAGCTAACAACATCCGTGTATTTATTAAAAATACCCATGCCTTGTCCTGTTTGAGCAGGCCCGATTGATATATAGGTGTACAGTAAACAAAACAAACCCTAAAATCAAAAAAAATGAACGAATTCATGTTGATCTTCCGCCACGAAGATGGCAGTAAAGTAGCGTCACCCGAACAGATACAGGCATGGATGAAATAAACTATGGACTGGATCGGCGGTATTGCTGCACAAAACAAATTTGTACTGGGCAATAGCTTACCCTTTGATGACAGCCGTGTGGTTTGGCACAACCAGGTAGTTACCAATGGCTCTTTTGGTGAGATCAAAGAAACTATTGGCGGGTATATTATTGTAAAAGCCAATTCGGTAGAAGAAGCGGTTGAGTTTGCCAAAGGCTGTCCCGTTTTACAGGGCGATGGCAACAGTGTGGAGGTAAGAAAGATTGCCAAGAGAGACGGGGTTCATTAACATCATCATGTCCCTATAATTGCACAGGGGCTTTTTTTCTATGGAGCATGCTGCATTAATACCACATTTGTTCAGAACAGAATCCAGGAAGATCATTTCTGTATTGAGCCGGCTATTGGGTATGCAGCATATTGATATGGCAGAAGACATTGCTGCCGAAACATTCCTCGCAGCAATGGAAACCTGGCCCTTTAAAGGAGTCCCTGAAAACCCAACAGCGGGGTTGTATTCAGTGGCCAAAAACAAGGCTAAAAATTACCTTACTCGTCACCATGTTTTTACTGAAAAAATTGCGGGCGAAATAAAAAATAATTTGCCGGGTATAACGGAGATCGAGATTAACCTCTCCGACAAAAACATTACTGACAGCCAGTTGCAAATGTTATTTGCTGTTTGTCACCCTTCCTTATCTGTAGAATCGCAGATAGGTTTGGCCCTTCGTATTTTATGTGGTTTTGGGATTGATGAAATTGCCACTGCTTTACTAAGCAATAAAGAAACCATCAACAAACGCCTTTTTTGTGCAAAAGAAAAATTACGCTCCGAAAAGGTAAGCATTGAATTGCCACATAGTGCAGAGATTGATGCCCGGCTCGAAACGGTATTGCGAACTTTATATTTACTCTTCAGCGAAGGCTATTATTCCGAAAGCCGCGATACTATTTTGCGTGAAGAGCTTTGTCTGGAAGCCATGCGCTTAACTTACCTGCTTATCGAAAACGAACAGACCAATCATCCACCCGTAAATGCATTACTTTCATTAATGTGCTTTCATGCTTCACGGTTTGAAGCAAGAAAAAATGAAAATGGGGAAATCATTTTATACCATGATCAGGACAAAACACTTTGGAACGATGCATTGATCAGCAAAGCTGTGTTTTATCTTCACCAGGCTTTCAGGGGAGAATCGCTTTCAAAATATCATATAGAAGCAAATATTTCGTATTGGCATACCATCAAAGCGGATACAAAAGAAAAATGGGAGGCTATTTTACAGCTCTTTAATCAATTATTACAGATTGAATACTCACCCATAGCAGCATTAAACCGCACGTACGCCCTTTCAAAAGTAAAAGGAAATCACGCTGCCATAACAGAAGCGGAAAAGCTACAGTTAACCGGCAATCACTTTTACTTTACCCTGCTGGGCGAGTTATATAAAGATATTGACAGCATTTTATCCCGTCAGCATTTTTAAAAAGGATTGTCACTTGCGAAAACAAAAACAGATAAACAAACCATCCAAAAGAAACTGGATGCACTATAAAAAGCTACCCCCACCCTGTGAATCCTTTTTGTTTCCGAGAGCTCTGTGTTAAATATAATTACTAAAGCCTAAATGGTATTTTTAATACAGAGATCACAGGGTATGCAGAGGTGCACGGAGATTTGAATGGTAACATTTATCAGGCCACTCATTTACATAACATTAACTGCCTGCCTTATTATTTCTCTATTTCAAAAATCCTTAAAACAATAATACCAGTACGACAATTGGCACCACCAAACCCGCCAAAGCAAATTTCCATCCACGTCCACGAAAACAGTTCTTGCCTTTCATTAGGAACATACCGGTTGAGGCAATGATGATCAGTCCCAAAGCGAAAATGTCGGAGTACCATATCCACCAAAGGTTACCATTGTTCTTGTGCAGAAAAGTAATCTCTGCGAGTATGGGCCGTTTGCGCCAGATATTTACTTATGCTTTTCCATTATCGAGATGGATAGTAGCATCCGCATCTTTATAAGAAATCACCATCGTGCTGTCTTTCCGGATATCGAACTGCCGAAAATCTTCCAGCTGGTTTTGTTTACTAAAGGCGAGTACACTGTCTTTAGTTACCGATTCTTTGGGCAGG
>JAYTOS010000097.1:0-3502 GCA_043747705.1 Bacteroidota bacterium | reverse complement strand
CTTCCATTTCAATAATGGTAGCGATGGCTTCTTCATCCAGAACGGTATCACGTTCCATTACGATCTCGTTACGTTCAATACTCACCACCTCACCTGTATCTTCATCCACAAAATCTTCTACCCATGTTCTGAGAACACGTGCAGCTAATTTTCTGCCTACCTGGTGAGCTAATGATTTTTTATCTGCCTTCACTTCATCGGCCATACCGAAAAGTTCCAGGATATCCTTATCAGTTTCAAAACCGATAGAACGTAACAAAGTAGTTACCGGGAATTTTTTCTTACGGTCGATGTAAGCATACATTACATTGTTGATATCCGTAGCGAATTCCATCCACGCACCTTTGAAAGGGATTACCCTTGCAGAGTAAATCCTGGTTCCGTTGGGGTGAATAGACTGGCCAAAGAATACACCTGGTGAACGGTGTAACTGCGATACCACCACACGCTCGGCACCATTAATTACAAAAGTTCCGCGGGGTGTCATGTATGGTATGTTTCCTAAGAATACATCCTGTACGATGGTTTGGAAATCCACATGCTCCTCATCATTACAGCTCAATCTGAGCTTAGCTTTCAGGGGAACAGCGTACGTCAAACCACGCTCCATACACTCGTCAATCGTGTAACGTGGCGGATCTATAAAATAATCCAGGAACTCCAACATGAAAATGTTGCGCGTGTCTGTAATAGGAAAGTTTTCCTTAAACACGCGAAACAGCCCTTCCACATTACGTTTATCAGGCGTAGTTTCTAATTGGAAAAATTCTCTGAAAGATTCTAACTGAATGTCGAGCAGGTCAGGCGCATCGGCTAAGTGTTTTGTTTTCCCGAAGTTGACCCTGTTGTTCAATGTAGTTGTAGACATATGTATGAAAACCGGTTTTTATGCAAAAAAATTTGGGGAGAATTGAATGATTCTCTTAGCGTACAATCGGCTCATTCACCATTCAAACGATAATGATAAAAATGTCCACCCGCTAAACAGCCCAAAATTAAGGATGGCAAAGGTAAGGAATGAGGAGAAAATTAAAAAACAAATTTTGGACCAAATCACCTTTTTGTGGATAAAGAACTTTGAAATATATTTTTTAGAGACCAGGATGGTGAATTCAAACATTTTTTTAACACCACAAAGATAAACTATCTGGCCTGTCAGATATCCCATAGAAAACAATTTTATGTGCAAGTCTCTGTTAATCATTATACTATTAGGCAGTTTGCCCTTTAATCATGCATTTACACAGGTAAGTATCGGCATTGGTGTAGGCCCCGGGTTTGATTATGGCCGTGGTCCCGGACGTTATAGAAGACTTCCCCAGCAAAGAAGACAACAAGTAAACCGCCAACAGCCCAAATTCGATCCGATCATTCACTTTTCATTAGGCTATGGATATCCCAATCTCGATCAATACCAAATGGCCAGTTTTTACAATTTTTCGAGGGGTAATGCTACCCAGTCAGGACCCATCACCGGTTCTATCGATTATCAATACAGCAAAACATCCAGTATTGGTATAATGGTTACCCACGGACAGGTAACTGCCCCTTATTATGACTATAGCAATTCTTCCAATTCTCCATCCATTACCGGCTCGCTCAACAATTGGAGTGTTATGCTTAACCTCGTCAATTACCTTCCAACAGGAGGAAGTATATCGCCCTATTTCAGGACAGCGCTTGGCATCAATATCTGGAAACAGGATTACCAGGATGCGGGGGGCAATAAATTAGGGTATGTAACGGAACCCGGCCAATTTGCTTACCAGATAGGGCTTGGTGCTAAATTTAATATTACCAGGAATACCAGCTTCTTTGTAGAAGGCGGTTATGGAAAATATATATTGAACGGCGGTTTATCATTCAAATTATAGCCACGCCAATAACAACACGAGCCCGTTAGTAGAACCGGCTCGTGTTGTTATCATAATATGCTATTACCATATTCTGGCCCTGTCAGCCGGTTGCCGGAACATTTTACTCTTTTCAGTCAGGTTATACGTTTTATAAAAAGGTTCGAAATTGGATAGTGGTCCCAACACCCTGTATTCCTCAGGGGAATGTGGATCCGTTGTAATACCCGTGCGGATCGTCTCCGGCCTGTTTACAATCCTCCATGCCTGCGCAAATCCAAGGAAGAATCTTTGATCGGGTGTAAAACCATCAATCTTCGCATCACTCTTTCCCTGTTCAGTTAGTTTGAATGCATCCCATGCAATGGCCAGTCCGCCAATATCTGCGAGGTTTTCTCCTAATGTCAACTCCCCATTTACATGTAAGCTGTCTAACATAATAAATGAATTGTATTGATTTACCACACCTTTTGCTTTCGATTTAAACAGCTCTCCATCTTTCGGCAGCCACCAGTCTTTCAGGTTACCTTCTGCATCGTATTGTCTGCCCTGGTCATCAAAGCCATGTGTCATCTCGTGGCCAATTACCAAACCGATACCACCATAGTTGATGGCATCGTCGGCTTTCATATCAAAGAAAGGGAACTGCAAAATGCCTGCAGGAAAAACAATCTCATTGAAAGTTGGGTTGTAATATGCATTCACGGTTGGAGCGGTCATCCCCCACTCTGTTTTATCAACCGGCTTGCCTACTTTACCAATGTTTTCTTTATAATCATGCTTGGCCATGCTGCGCATATTTGCATAGAAATGATCACGGCTGATCTCAACATCATCATAACTTTTCCACTTAGACGGATACCCGATCTTTTTGAGGAAAGCAGCTAATTTCTCCTGTGCTTTTTGCTTGGTGGTATCACTCATCCATTCAAGCTTGCTTATCCTTGCCTTGAAAGCTATCTGCAGGTTATTAACCAGTTCATCCATTCTTTTTTTAGCTTCAGGTGGAAAATATTTTTCAACGAATATTTGTCCGAGCAGGTCTTTCAAACCATTATCGCTCAGGCTTACCATTTTCTTCCAGCGTTCCGGTTGTGTTTTGGCTCCGGAAAATAATTTATTGAAAGCAAAACGTTCATCCCGGAATGCCTTGTTAAGTAAAGAAGCGTTACTGGTAATATAATCGAACTTCACTTTCTGTTTCCATACATCAATCGGCTGAGAGGCCAGCAATACACTCAAGGCCTGGTAGTATTTGGGTTGCGATACATTTATACTGTCTGTTTTAATACCCATTCTGCTAAAATTATCTGCCCAGTTGATATTCGGTGCCAGCTTCTCCAGTTCTGCAACAGACATTTTATTGTAGTTCTTTATGGGATCCCTTTGCGCTACAGGGGTTATATGCGATTTGGCAATCTCTGTTTCCAGGGCCAGTACTGACTGGGCCGATTTTTTAGCAATCGCTTCATCCATACCTGTCAGCGAGAAATATTTAGCCGCATGGTCTACAAGTTTGTTTCTTTGATTTACCGTGATAGAATCTGTTTTAGTATAATAGTCTTTTTCAGGAAGTGATGTACCTGTTTGATAGAGCACCAATATATTTTTAACACTGTTTCTTTCATCGGCACCTACATAAAAGCCTA
>JAYTOS010000096.1:0-2983 GCA_043747705.1 Bacteroidota bacterium | reverse complement strand
ACTTACGGTGCCATTAAAAGTGCCGTATTACAATTGCAGGCCGAGGGCCATGCCGTAAGCCATGCGCATATCCGTTACTTACGCCCATTCCCAAGAAACCTGGGAGAGATCATCAAAAATTTTGAACACGTATTAATACCTGAGATCAATAACGGGCAATTGGTTAAGATCATCCGTGATCAATACCTGGTAGACGCGAAACCTTACAACAAAGTAATGGGTATACCGATTACGAAGGGTGAGTTGGTAGATGTGATTAAGAGAATGATGTAATTTTTCGATAAAGACCTGCTTCTAAAACAGCAGGTTTTTTTATGCCGGTCATATGAATATTGAACAGCTGCGAGAATATTGTTTATCCAAACCCGATACCGAAGAAACACTTCCTTTCGGCCCGGACACTTTGGTATTTAAAGTAAACACCAAAGTGTTTTTACTTACGGGGCTCGACAGCCATCCTTTACAATTCAATGTAAAATGCAATCCGGATAAAGCAGTCGAACTGCGTGAAGAATACCCACACTGCATACTCCCCGGCTATCATATGAATAAAAAACACTGGAACACCATCATCGTAGATGGAAGTGTAAGCAATAAACAACTACAGGGATTTATTGATGATTCGTATAATTTAGTAAAAGGCAAAAAGAAGTGAGTAGTGAGTAGATACTGACAACATACTACTCACCATTCACTATTCATCACTCACAATCTTGCTGTAATAATTACACCATTCTTTCAATACACAGACCGTACATTTCGGGTTACGGGCCAAACAAACATACCTGCCATGCAGGATAAGCCAGTGATGTGCTTTATGCACCAACGCTTTCGGAATATGTTTGATCAATTCTTTTTCAACAGCCAAAGGGGTAGATGCTTTTTGACTCACCAATCCAATGCGTTTACTCACCCTGAATACATGTGTATCAACTGCCATGTTGGGTTGCTGATCAACCACACTGGTAATTACGTTCGCGGTTTTGCGGCCTACACCGGGCAGTTGCACTAACTCTTCAACCGTCATTGGCACTTCGCCGCCGAATTTATCGAGCAGCATATTGGCCATCCCGATAAGGTGTTTGGTTTTATTATTAGGGTAAGAAATACTTCTGATCAAAGGAAACAGTTCGGCAATGGTTGCCTTCGCCATTTTCTCCGGAACCGGATATTTTGCGAAGATGGCAGGGGTGGTAAGGTTTACCCGTTTATCTGTGCATTGGGCGGAGAGGATAACGGCTACTAATAATTGGTAAGGGTTATCGTACAGCAATTCTGTTTCCGCATCAGGCACATTCTTCTGAAAATAATCGAGCACAAAATCGTAACGTTGTTTCTTGGTCATTCTAAACTATTGCTTTTATTTATTTTTTAAAACACATAGGCACATTCGCCAGGAAAATAAAAAATATAGATTCTATATCTGCATTTGCTCTTAACTTATGTGACTATATGTTTCAAAAAAAATCCACTATCCATCATTCCTTACAATTCAATACTGGTGAAAACTATCTCCGATAAATTTCAAAGCATCCGTAATACCGGTACGCCAATACGTCCAGTTATGAGCACCATCGCGGACACGGTATTCATGCGGTACCCTTTTTTCTGATAAGGCAATATGTAACAGGCAATTGCCCTTCGTTAAAAAATCATCATCCCCGCAATCAATCCAGTAACGTACTTTTTTCAGGTCATCTGCAGATTTTGTCTCAACTATTTTAAGCACCGAATTCTCGTACCAGCTTTTGCTTAACCTGTCTTTTCCTTTCAGCTCTCTGCCATATAACTGACCGAATGTTCTTGTCCAGTTACTTTCCGGTGAACTTACAACTGCATCATCATCAAACACAGCAGCACTAAGCGGGGCGGCGGCGGCAAACAATTCCGGGTATTTTAAAGAGTAGATGAGTGTACCATACCCGCCCATAGACAACCCCGCAATACCCCTGTATTTTTTTTCTGCTTTGATGTGATAATTCTTTTCGATATATGGCATGAATTCCTTCACAAAAAAATCCTCATATTTTTCCGCACCATCATACGAATTAATATACCAGCTTGAATCACCATTCGGCATTACAATAATCATGGGAGGGATTGTTCCATCGGCGATGGCCTTATCGGCATACCGGTTAATTTCACCAAATTGCAGCCAGCCGGTATTGTCATCCGTATATCCATGTAAAAGATATACTACCGGATATTTCCGTTCTGAGGTTTCGTAATCGGCGGGCAGATAAACCGAGTAGCGGACATCTTTATCCATTATCGTGCTTTTAACCATCCGTGTTTCGTGCACTTTCCCGGCGGGTTGTGCTGTTGCACCAAGAGCAGCCATAACGGAGAGAACTAAACACAATACTTTACTGCATGCAGATTTCATAACGTTGGTTTTCGTGAAGATAAATTTAGTTGAATAGACGCGATAGTAGTAGTATGAAAGAAAAAATTATCGATCTGGCTATTGACTATTCAGGCATACAGATCGTTCAGACCGTTCAGGCCGCTTTAGCGTCCCGACCGGTCTGCATGCTTCAAAATGGCTTTGATGGATTGTTTGGAAGGAGATTTCAGCTTTAGTTTATCCAATTGGCGGATAGTACGGCTTAATACCTGTAAACGGTCTTTCAGTTCCAGATCGTTGTTTACAGCCTCTTCAATGGCTGCGGCCATTTTAGGTGAACAATCTTGGTATAAGTACAAGATCAGATCCTCTTCTTTAAATTTTTTCATAACAGGATTACCACTTAATATAAGAGGATACGGTGCTGTTATAAAACGGGGATTAGTACCGATTATTGTTAGAAACCGGTAAAAGAAGGGCCAACGATTTTGAGGGATTTTTATTTCCCGGGGGGCACAGAATCTTCTATGATATAAATATCCTCCCCGTCTTTTTTCATCAGGTAATGCTCCCGGGCAAATTTTTCAAGGGCGGCGGGGTTGTTTTGCAGGTCGGTGAGTTCCTTTTGGGTTTTTT
>JAYTOS010000095.1:0-1749 GCA_043747705.1 Bacteroidota bacterium | reverse complement strand
TTAAACTCTACGTCACGCATGGTACGGGCCAGTTCGCCAAAAAGAAACGGCGTTGCCACTTCATAATTCCAAACATGGGTACAGGAACCATAGCAGGATCCAATTTCATCCATCACACCTTCCCAGCCCATCATGTGACCGTCTTTTATTCTAAATACAGTTTGAGAGCGCAGTGTGCTTAAATTAAAAAGTGCCGCTTCTTTTACCGGGTCAGGATATGATGAGGAAAGAAATGCGTTTAAAAACATTTTTGTTTTTTGTTCAAGCTGGGGTATTTGCGGAATAATCTTAAGTGCTGCATCCCATGCATCAGCATATTTAGTACTGTAATAGTTGCCGACAATTTCATCTGACCATGCATATCGGTTGGGGAAATTCCATGTAATATAAAACCTGAATAACCGGGAATCCCCCGGTACAATTTTTTTCTTTACGGCCAAAGAAGCCATTGGGTCATCATCAAACAAACGTATTTTGTCTGTTAATATTCCATCCGCACTAAAGTCATCCCAAAAATCAAGTGTTGCCTTTTCCCAACTGTTTGCTTCAGACGAACGGCGGTAGCTTACTCCCGACTTATCTGTAGTTGTAAGGGCAATTGTTCCATAAGCTGCATCTGTTTTAGACACGCTGTCAGAATACATGTAAATACCCTGAATGGCTTCATTTTGCCTGTAAACATTCTGGTTGTTTTTTGCCCCGTCAGGAATATAATCCCCTTTCCAATCAGTGTGAAATTTGCTGCCATCTTTTCCAATAAAGTTCCGAACTGTTCCGCAAACAGAAACTTCGATTGGTTCATTGGTAGTATTTGTGACCTCATATGTTAGAACAGCTACGGGCAATCCACTGGCATCAGCATCGCCGGGAATCAACGGATTGAAACCGGTAATCTTCACTTTAACGGGCATCGTTTTATCAGAAAGGTTAACCATGCCGACAGGATATGAAGCATCAAAACTTGCGTTGGCAAATCGTGGAAAGCCATGCTGGTTTACCGGACGACCTTCATAATGATTATATTCGGTGGGATGCACAGGCCCTATTAATGCACGGGTTATTGAAGGCTTGCCTTGAGGTTTTACAAAAATAGAAAAGAACGGGGCATTGTTCCCTTTGGTAACAGTACTATACCCTTTTGCAGGCTTGTTCATAATTTCCCAATCACGCAGTTCGCCACGTCCACCCAATGAAACTGTCCCTGTTCCAATTCCACCCAACGGAAGAGCTATGTTGAGTAAATGCTCCTGGTCATAGTGCCTGAGGACAGGCCACTGGCTGCCTTTTTGTTGTGCAAAAATTGAAAAAGATAAGAATAATAAAAAAGCGGAAAAACTGCATTTACTCATATTATCTGTTTTTAGGTTTTTAAGTTTATTATTATGGGCTAAAGTATGACAGTTTGTGGTTGTAACGGACAGGGCTTTCCGAAGTACAGGAATATTCCCTTAGCTCGGTACCGATGATGATTGAAAAACTGAAGTTGAAGATAACAACAAAAAGCTAAATAGATAATGTCCAGCCCGATATGAAGCACAATAGAATTACAAAAAGCCGAAGATAACTTACGTCCGCCCGTATTTTGGCAAACCCCCTGTTGTACGTTCGCCCTTCTCCTCGGTCATCTATAATGTGGGTCTGTGTCCAACCGCAGAGTGTTGCCTGTGCGTTGGCACAAGGCAGGCTCTTTTGCAAGGTTGGCTTTTGTGTGTCGGCTTTGTGTGCCTTGCAAATGTGCCTGACTTGGTG
>JAYTOS010000094.1:0-15414 GCA_043747705.1 Bacteroidota bacterium | reverse complement strand
TTGATAAATAATCCAGGTATTTTTCTGTAACACGGGCAAAATGTGATTCATGGCCTTCTTTAAAAGATTCAGGTATGATTACTTCCCAGCCTTTATCATTCTTCTTTACAGAAACACCTTTGTATTGTTGTGCTATTTTTTTAATAACAGTGAGCAGTTCTTTCTCATAAGCAGCGGTAAGGATCAGTGGTTCTATGTATATCGTAGGCCTGTATTGCTGTTCTGCGGCCTGGCGTATTATGAGGTTGGCTTTGGTGCCGCGCATAATAGAATAGTGGGTATCGCCGGTTCCTTCCGGCGCTTTGTAATTCCATGTGACAGAAACTTTGGCATGTATACCTTTTAGCGTATAATTAATCTCACCATTTGACATCACTTTGATATTTTTTTTATCATCGCTGTATTTCTTAAGATAGGCGGGAATTTCAGGCAGTTTGGTTAACTCAGTAAACTGGTCTTTACTAATGGTTGTTGACCAGTGTTTGGCAGATGTTAATTTTATATCTTTTGTATAATCCAACGCTTGCCCGGGAAAACATTCCCATTGCACAAGGTCTACCAGGTGGGTGGTTACATCTACAATACCTTCTCCTTCCTGTTCAACATCAAGGAACCAGGCAGGCCTTGTTAATACTGAACCGGAAACATATTTGTAAAAATGATGTACACTTTCTTTGGTAACGGCAGGTTCTGCTTCTGTTCCCTTTTGCAATGTTCCAAATAGGGTTGTCTGCATAGATAATGCCCTTTGCAGGATAGTTGTGATCTCATAGCGTTCTGTCATGATATCATACAACAATACTTTATTTTTTTTTGCAGTTTCAAAAGCCTGTTTCAACTGGCCGAAACCTTTTTCATTGATCACCATGGGTTTATCAGAAAACACATTGAACCCAGACTGTATGGATTTTAAAATATAATCTGTTTTCAACTGGTTATTGCCTGCCAGTACCACTACATTACCTTTTTTTTCTGTCAGCATTTTAGATAGATAATCATCGCCTTCATATACTACCTCAATCCAATTGGTTGGTGCGGTTACAGCCGTATTATACCCTTTTATTTTTGCCAGGTGCTGATCAAGGTCAGTTCCTTTTTTTGCATATACATATACGGTTGGGGCTACCTGCGGATACATGGATTTCTGAACCAGTGCTGCATGAAAATGACCCGGATCAAGCGTAATAAGTTTTACCGGTTGCTGTGCATTCACACTTGTTATTCCGATCCATATCAACAAAAAAATACTACGCATTCTTTTATATTTTAATTATCGTCACAAGTAACCTGATTACGCAATAAATAAACATTATTGCTTATTAACTCTTTATGCCAATCCTTTCACTTCGTACGGAAATCTATGTGGCCTGTTTAACATGCTGTTGGCCTGATCATCATTAAGAAATTTTTCATTCATAGGATCCCAATACACTTTTCTTTTCAACTTCATTACCACATGGTGTATCAAACAGGTAGAGCAGGAACGGTGGCCTACTTCAACAGGTGAGATAGGTTGTTTACGTGAACGGATACAATCCAGCCAGTTACCATGTTGTTCATCACTTCTGTATAAATTAATTTCATTTTCACCAATTACTGATGTGATGATCTTATTGTTACTTGCTGTTAACGCTTTTGTATTTGCATCGCTTAATACGGGGTCACTCATACTCGCCCTGTAATTGCCGCGGGTAACAAATATCCATCCTTCTGTTCCTTCAAATTTGATACCATTGGGCAGTTCATTACTGATGATCATTTTTACGCCATTCGCATACAACCCTTCTGTTTGAAACAGTCCATGCACGTTCCACAATCCTTTCGTAGGAAAATCGGCCCTTCCCGAAACTTCTACGGGACCGGTATATTCTGTATCCATGGCCCAGTGCGCACAATCTACATGGTGTGCACCCCAGCCGGTTATCATACCTGCACCAAACTGTTCGCAGCGCAACCAGCCGGGGCGTCCATAATCGTTTTGAGGATGCACACGTTTTTCAGTATAATATACATAAGGTGTAGAACCCAGCCAGGCTTCATAATTTAAATTAGCAGGTATCGGCATTTCCAGTTCTTCATCGCCACCGGGATCACCCGGCAAACCTACAGACACTGTTTTTAAAGTACCTATCCTTCCGTTGCGCACCAGTTCTGCCGCATAACGGAATTGGGTGGATGATCTTTGCTGGCTGCCTATCTGTAATATTCTTCCTGTTCGGTGAACAGCATTACTCAATGCGCGTCCATCAGCAATGGTTAATGAAGCTGGTTTTTGCAGGTATACATCTTTACCCGCTTCTACTGCATGAATACCTAAATAAGCATGGGAGTGATCTGGTGTGCTTATCAATACACCATCAATATCTTTATTCAGTAATAATTCACGATGATCGCTGTACATGGTTACCCCATCATATGGCTTACCTGCTTTTTTGCTGTAAAAATCATTTACATATTTTTTTCCATCCGCAAGCCGTTTACTGTCAAGGTCACATACTGCCATAATTCTTGCATGGTCATACTTGAGTGTTTCTGCCATATCATGATCGCGCGAAATCCGGCCTACTCCGATAGCAGCAATATTCAGTTTATTGCTTGGCGCACTTTTACCGAAAACTGATGCGGGTACAATGGTAGGAAAGCCTGTCATAGCAATAGAAGTAGCGATTCCGCCTTTTAAACTTGTTTTTACAAAATCTCTGCGGTTAAATGGTTTTTTTTCAGACATATGATTAATTTTTTAGTGCGTCGTCTTTGTTAACAGCGTGTGCGTTTGAATAATTAATGCCTTTGTATTGATTGGCCACGAACTTGATTCCCTGCAACAAATGGTTTTTATAAACAGGGTCCTGGTAACTTTCTTTACTATGGCCGAGTGTGGTGATCCATATATTACCTCCTTCAAAATTCTGGTACCATACGGCAGGATAATAATTTGCAAATGAGCCTGCATTTTTAAGAATCAGGTCTGCCTGGTCTGTTTGTAAAGTGTGCAGGTCATGTACCATTAATACTTTCATACCGGGATACAGTTCTTTTCCAAAATAACATTCATCTTCCCTTTCCCAAACAGCAGGAACACCTTTCATGGAAGGATGTGTTGGGTCAATATTCTTTACATTGAATTTCTGGCCTTTTGCATGCCAGGAAAATGTTTCGCCAATCATCATCTTGAACCATTTCCAGTTGCGTTCGGTACCGGTTACAGAATGAACGCCTACGAACCCGCCACCCGCTTCTATATATCTTCTGAAAGCCAGGCGTTGCTCATCAGTATCAAATACATCATTATTGGTACTTGTAAAGATTAGAAGTGCATACTTTTTCAGGTTGTTTTCGTTAAACACAGCAGGATCATCAGAAACATCTACTATAAAAGAATTGGCAGCTGCCAATTCCTTTATACTGATTACGGCCGAAGCTATATTATCGTGCACATACCCCTTACCATTTTTGGTGTATACAAGAACCTGGCTGTTTTTTAATTTATCCCCTTTCCCTGGTTTACTCAAAATAGTGGCATCAGTAAGGCTATTTAATTGATGCTCCAGCACAAACAAAGGTTTTTCGACCATTCCCTGCGAAAAAAAATTAAATGATGGAAATATGGTATGCGAAATAGTAAAAGAGGAACAGGTGATGGCTAATAATAAGCATATAAGAAAAGAAAAAATATTTCGTTTCATAAGGCAAGCATTTAGTCTGAAAGCAACCCTAATTTACTGCTAACAAACTGGCTGATCGCTTTATTTTACGAAAACCTTTTCGTAGAAAAAGTAGAAGAACTTTTTGCTTATTGACTCAAAGTTCGAAAACTAATTTAATTTAACAAACAATTAATAGCTGTTAAACAACACGAGAAACGATTGCTGGTGTGCAGTTATTATCATTCTAAATCAATTCTGGCCGTATGAAAAAAAACACCAAAACTCCCTATGCCCCTATGGGAAGCAGCATGCTGCGTACTGTATGCTTTCTACTCTTCCTGGGTTCCTTTGCACTAACCGCAGAGGCGCGAAGAACAGACAACCATTTATTTTCGGCAATGAACATGCCACCAGCTACTATTTCCGGTAAAGTAACTGATGTTAAAAATACCCCTCTTGAAGGTGTAAGTGTTTTTATCAAGGGTACTAGCAAAGGCGTTGTAACAGATGCGCAAGGTGCTTTTACCATTAAAAACGTTCCTGAAAATGGGATACTGGTTTTTACTTCAACAGGGTTCGCATCTAAAGAAGTTACCGTTAAAAACGGAGCTGCTATTACAGTAGCCTTAACCGAACAGGTATCGGGCCTGAATGATGTGGTAGTAATTGGCTATGGTACACAAAGTAAAAAAGATTTAACCGGAGCCGTTACACAAGTAAAAGCCTCCCGGTTGGAAAATGAAAATCCAAGATCGGTACAAGATATGTTAAGGGGTAATGCACCCGGATTAGATGTTGGTTTTGACCCCGGCACCAAAGGGGCAGGTTCAAGTTTACAGATCAGGGGCAAAGGTACATTAACAGCCAGTTCAGATCCGTTAATTGTCTTGGATGGGGTTATTTATCCTGGAACAATGGCCGATATTAATCCCAATGATATTGCCACCATCGACATTTTGAAAGATGCCAGTTCTGCAGCCGTATTCGGAGCAAGGTCGGCAAACGGCGTTATCCTGATTTCGACGAAAAAAGGTAAGGTGGGTAAACCGGTAATTACGTTAAACAGTAATCTGGGTATCAATAAAGTGGCAAAACAACCCCATTTATTAGACGCCACTGAATTTTTACAATTTCGTGCCGATGCCCAGTGGGCTAAAACCAATTTTGATTCTACTTCTAAACCGGGAATAAAATATTTATTCACCGACCCTTCAAAATTGCCTTCAGATTTTTCGCTGAATCAATGGTTCGCATTAAATGGTGCAAACCCAGCCGGGGATCCTGTTGCAGAGTGGTTTGCCCGCAATCAGTATAAACCCATTGAATTAGCCAATTATAAAGCCGGCCAATCCATTGACTGGGAAAAGCAGATTTATAATGAAAACGCTTTACAACATGATCATACGGTAAGTATTGCGCAGAGAAGAGACGATTATAATTATTATTTTTCTCTGGGTTATTTAACCAATGAAGGTTTAACAGTTGGTGATAAATATAAAACCTTCCGTACCCGTTTTAATTTAGAAGCAAAAGCGGCGGAGTTTTTAACGGTGGGCATTAATTTTCAATATTCCAATAGAGATGAGAGTAGCGTTCCTGTTAGGTTTGGAGATATTGCTTCTACTACACCCTGGGGCTCTTTCTATGCGGCCGATGGTGTAACCATCAGACAAAGCCCTAATGATGATCCGGGTTCTAATACCCATCCTTTTCTAGATCAGGCCTATACAAAACGCTTGTATAAATATGATGATTTTTTTGCTTCCATATTTGCAAAAGGTAAATTACCATTTGGTTTCTCTTACCAGGTTAACTTTTCTCCCCGTTATGATGTATTACGTGAATACCAACATATATCTTCGTTAAAACCTGATGTAGCGGCAAGAAAAGGAATCGTAAACAGAAGAAATCAAACCGTATACTCATGGCAGGTGGATAATATCCTCCGCTGGAATAAAAAGTTCGGCAAACATGCTATTGAAGCAACTTTCTTATTTAATGCAGAAAAATTTCAATCATGGAATACCAATATTCAGGCCGAAAATTTCTTGCCGAATGACAACCTGGGTTTCAATTCAATTCAATCAGGCACCCTACCTCCTATCGTTAACAGCGATGACCAATATGAAACAGGTGATGCCTTAATGGGCAGGGTTACTTACAATTATAACCAACGTTATTTTTTTACGGCAACTGCCCGTAGAGATGGCTATTCTGCTTTTGGACAACAAAACCCCAGAGCTACCTTCCCTTCCCTGGCGTTTGCATGGGCACTTAGCGAAGAAAAGTTTATGAACAGCACTTCAAAATGGCTGGATTATGCTAAAGTAAGGGTATCGTACGGCGAAAACGGAAATAGACAAATTGGCCGGTATGCCGCCTTATCAAATTTAACTTCCGGAACTTACAATTTTGTTACTTCCGGTGGATTAACGTATAACACAGCGTATGTTGCCGCAACTAACTTATCAAACCCTAATTTAAAATGGGAAAGAAACAGTTCCATAAATATTGGCTTAGATTATTCCATGTTTAAGGGTATAGTAAGTGGCTCATTCGAGTTTTATAACAGAACTACCAAAGATTTGCTGGTTAACCGTTCATTGCCTACGGTAACAGGATTTAATTCTGTATTGGTAAACCTGGGTGAAGTGCAAAACAAAGGGTTTGAATTCAGTGTGAATACGATTAACATGCAAAAAAAGAATTTTTCATGGAATACCAGTTTTGGAATTTGGACTAACCAAAACAAAATTATTCATTTATACGGCGCCACACCCGATTATGATGCAACAGGTAAACAAATTGGCAGTTCAGAAAAAGATGACATAAATAATGGCTGGTTTATTGGAAAATCTATCACTGCCATTTTCGATTATCCTGTACAAGGGGTTTGGCAAACAGCTGATGTCGCTTTGGCAAAATCATACGGATTTGCACCCGGCGATTTTAGATTGGTTGATGGAAATGGAGATGGAAAATACAGTATTGATGATAAAAGGTTTGTTGGTAACACTGCCCCATCTTACTCCTGGAATTTGAGAAACGAATTCAAAATTTTTAAGAATTGGGATTTCTCTTTTACCCTTTATGCTAAAGTAGGTCAGTCAACCAGATTCAATGAAGCAACAAATGGAGAAAGAAACCAGGGACTCGTTTTCTATGATCGTGTTAACTTCTATCAAATACCCTACTGGACTCCTTCCAATCCTTCTAATGAATATGGAAAATTGTATGGACAAAGAGGCGGGGGTATCACCTGGAATTATTTTAAAAAATCTTCTTTTATCAGATTAAGCAATATCAGTCTTGCCTATACGATTCCGGCAGAAATTACCAAAAAATGGAAAATAGATGCATTGAAATTTTATTTCAACGTAGTAAATGCAGGTGTATTTTCTAACTGGAAATACTTCGATCCTGAATTTCATGGAAATGGCAGTAGCGCAACTGGTGGTACTAACAACATCTCTCCAATCCCCTTAACCTATAATTTTGGCTTGAACCTTACATTATAAGATAACCCGTTAAATAAAATGTACATGAAAAGTTTATATAAAATACTAAGCCTGTCAGCCATCATCATTATGGGTACGATGGCCTTAGAGAGTTGTAAAAAAGATTGGCTGGATCCCAAACCCTTATCTATCAATTCACCGGAAAATACATTGGTAGATGCGGTAGGATTTAATGCCGCCTTAAACGGATGTTCGAGATCGCTCCGCGATGAATGGTATGGTGATGGCGCTCCCATTATTACAGAAACCATCTTTTCGGAAGTAGCAGTAGACGGAACAGATGACAAAACCGGTCCGGCACAAAACATGGATCTCCAAATTAAACCAGATGCCCAATTGAACAATGGAGATTTTAATAGAATTGGTTTTTATTGGGAACAAGAATGGATTGGTATTCGTTTAGCTAATACAATTATTTCCCGCTTACCCGCTGCAACGGCTATCCCGGATGCAACTAAAAATATTATTTTGGGTAAGGCTTACTTTTTCAGGGCCTATAATTATTACAGGTTAACTAATCAATTTGGAGATGTTCCTTGTCCATTAAAGGAATTAAACACTGTAAAAACGGATTATGCTTCCGTTAAAAGAGAAGTGATTTTACAGCGTATGAAAACAGACCTTGAATTTGCTGCGCTTTGGGTACCGTGGGCTGCAGATAAAGGTGATGTAAACAGGGGGGCCGTTTACCATTTATTAGCAAAAATAAACCTTTCATTAGGCCTGTTTGATGACGCAATTACTGCCGCAAGTGCCGTAATCAATAATGGCGCATATAAATTAATGACCGGTCGATTTGGGGTTGATGCCGCAAATACAGCCAAAAATGTAACCTGGGATTTGCACCGCCCTGAAAATAAAGCAGCGGCGGCCAATACAGAAGTACTTTACCTGGTTACCGAACGTTTCGGAATTCCCAATAATTTCGCAAATGGTATTCAATCAATGCGCCAGGCTGTGCCGGGTATATCCATAGCAGGTATCAGAACACCTAAAGGCAATGTAGGTATTTCTCCACTTGCTAATATTGAGATTGATAACATGCAAATGTTCGGTCGTGGCATTGGCCGCTGCCGTTCTACATCTTACCACTATTTTGAAATATGGGATGATGTAAATGATCTTAGGCACGATTCAACATCCGGCAACTGGATGTACATGGAAAATCTACGTTACAGCAGCCCTGCATTGAAAGGTACCGACCCGTCTTATGGTCAAAGATTACAACTGTATAGTTCAACTGGTACCCTTTTATGCTCAGACACTTTACGTACCTGGTTCCCATGGCCTCATTACAAAATATACATTCCGGATACGGAAAACACTCCAATGAGAGGTGGTCATACAGATTGGTATGTGATGCGTTTGGCAGAAACCTATTTAATTCGTGCCGAAGCCTATGTGTGGAAAGGTCAAAGAGATCTTGCCATGGCCGATGTAAATGCGGTAAGAACCCGTGCTAAATGTAGTCCGTATATTAATTCAGCCAATGTAAATATTGGAACCATATTAGATGAAAGAGCCAGAGAATTATATTATGAAGAAGGACGTAAAACAGAGTTAACCAGGATCGCTTATTTGTTTGCTAAAACAGGACAAGCCTACAATGGAAAAACTTATACCTTATCTAATTTTTCTACTTCGAACTTTATGGTTGACAGAATTTTAGAAAAGAATATATTTTATAAAAAGAATTTTGTTACGCTCCACCAAGATATGATGAAGATTAGCCCATACCATGTATTATGGCCCATCCCTCAATCTGCTATCAATGGCAATTCGGATGGACGAATCAATCAGAATATTGGTTATTCAGGCGCAGAACTGAATGTTCCTGCACTGGATAAAATTCCGGATTAATCATCGGTTGTTCTTTTTTTATTAAGCGAGTTGAATGCCACACTTTGGGTGTGGCATTCTCTTTTACTTTCGACAATATTTTTTAACCAAATCCATTCAATTATGCGCAGAAACAAAAAATACCCTTTCGCATTTGCCTTACTACTCATGTGGGGCGTTACGTTTGCACAACAAAAATCAAAACCATCCTTACTACTGGTTATAGACACTGCATTGCAGCAGGCTATCGAACAATACAAACGCATGGGAGTAAATTTACCGGCAGATGTTCTGCCTAAGACTTATTATCCCCTGACTAAAAAATCTGAAACTAGTAAATCAAGCTGGTGGTGCAGCGGCTTTTATCCAGGCTCATTAAATTACCTGTATGAATATTCGCATGACGCCTCTATATGGGAAGAAGCAGGAAGGGCTGAAAAATTACTTGAAAAAGAACAATTCAATAAAGGCACACATGACCTTGGTTTTATGATGTACTGCAGCTTTGGCAATGCTAACCGTTTAAAGCCAACCAAAGAATATCAGGAAATATTGTTAAACAGTGCCAAATCATTGTCAACAAGATTTAATCCTGTGATTGGCTGTATACAATCATGGAATGCCTCTGCAAAATGGAAGTTCCCCGTGATTATTGATAATATGATGAATCTTGAATTACTTTTTTGGGCCACACAATACAGTGGCGATTCATCCTTTTACAAAATAGCGGTTACACATGCTAACACTACCCTGAAAAATCATTACAGACCGGATAATAGTTCCTGGCATGTGGTGGATTATGACCCTGCTACAGGTAAAGTAAACGCAAAACTAACCGCACAGGGCTATGCAGATTACTCTGCATGGGCCAGAGGACAGGCCTGGGGATTATATGGATACGTAGTAATGTACCGTTCCACCAAAGATCCCAAATATCTTGTGCAGGCGAATAAAATTGCCAACTTTATCATGAACAATCCCACGCTTCCGGCTGATAAAATTCCTTACTGGGATTATAATTCGCCTGATATACCTGCCACTTACCGTGATGCTTCCGCAGCATCTATTGCGGCTTCTGCATTACTTGAACTCAGTAAATATGTTGATACAAAGAAAAGTCAATACTATATAAGCTTTGCAGAGCAAACCATCAGCGCCCTCGCAAGCAGAACCTATACAGCACCTGTTGGCGAGAATGGAGGGTTTATTTTAAAACACAGCACGGGAAACTTACCCGGCAGTTCAGAAGTGGATGTGCCGTTAACCTATGCTGACTATTATTATATTGAAGCCATGATGCGATATAAGGCACTTGGGAAAAAATAATCATCGCAGAAAAGAGGGGAAGAATATCGAACAGATGAACAATAACTATAGAATGTTGCAGTAAGGAGATGTCAACATTCGATAGTTATTGTTCATCTTTTTTTGCCAATTATATCAATCTTTTTTCAACATTCAAATAACACTCCTGTAAGTACTTTAACCATATTGCCATGTGTAGTAGGTTGGAACCGTAAAACAGGCATATCCTCCCTGTACACTGAGAAATAATTACTAAAACAATAATTCCTTCCAATGACAACCTTCGGGGCGCATAAAGAGATATACATTCTGTCTACTTTATTAGTATAGCTTTTTTATCCCATCAGGGTGCCTTTACAATGGAATGGGTAGTATTACGAAAACGTTTTCGTTTTTTTTCGCAAAAAACGTATCTTAGATACTTGTTTTCCACGATCCGCACCCTAATTATTTTTTAACAGATTTGATTTTATGAGTGGAATTAATTTAAAAAAGCTATCTAAGGAACTGGGACTTTCCATATCATCTGTATCCAAAGCCCTGCGTGACAGTTACGAAATAAGTGCTGAAACAAAAAAAAGGGTGTTGGCCATGGCTGAAAAACTTAATTACCAGCCCAACCCTTTTGCCAGGGGGTTACGAAAAAACAAAAGCACTACCATTGCTGTGGTAATTCCTGAGATTGCCAATAACTTTTTCGCACTGGCTATTGATGGCATTCAACTGGTAGCCCAAAAAAAAGGATACCATGTACTCACTTATTTAACACACGAAGATTTTCAAAATGAAGAGTCTACCATTAAACACCTTCAGGGCGGAAGGGTTGATGGCGTATTGATATCCCTCTGCGGTGATACAGCCAGTGTAAAACACCTGATTGATCTGCATCAGACAGGTGTACCCATTGTTTTTTTCGACCGCGTACCGGAAACAATGGAATGCCCTACTGTAACAACTGATGATTATGAAAGTGGCTTTAAAGCTACTGAGCACCTGATACTGGCGGGCTGTAAAAAAATTGCTTATTTATGTGTATCCGGTTTCCTGTCCACTACGCAGAAAAGGATGATGGGATATGAAGCTGCTTTGGAAAAATACAAAATAGTATTTGACCCAAAGATGGTCATTCAATGCAGTAACGACAATATCGCCAATGTTGCTTTGCTAAAGAAATTACTTGCACGCAAAAACAGGCCTGATGGTATTTTCGCGTCGGTTGAAAAATTAGCCATCTCTACTTACTATGCCTCCAATGAAATCAAATTAAAAATTCCGCAACAATTAAAAGTGATCAGCTTCTCTAATTTGCGTACTGCTTCTTTACTTTCGCCTTCTTTATCTACTATTACACAACCGGCATTTGAAATTGGCAAGGAATCAGCCGAATTATTATTCCGGATGATCGAGAAAAAAACTTTTGGCAACCGAATAGATAAGGTTGTATTGAAAAGCAGTTTGATAGAGAGGAATAGTTCGGTGAAAAAATAGATGCTGGATGCTGGATACTTGATACTTGATACTTGATACTTGATACTTGATACTTGATACTAATTGGACTTCTATTCTACCTAATATATTTTGCAACTGAAACCTTACCTCAAATATATTATTTACAAGTTCCGTTTAGCGGGATGGTTAGATAGCTTGCTTTATCGCATCTCAGAATTGCACAACAGAAAGGCCAATCAACTGTACAAACAACGTAATCCCCAAACTGTTATACCTGCGGATTATGCATTGTATGAAACCTATCAGCTCATTTACCAAAAATTTATTGAGGATGGCGAACTGGCTGCAAGGGAAATTACGGAATGGACAAAACCCTATATCACCCCAATCCAGAACCCATGCCTTCTGGATTGGGGTTGTGGTGCAGGAAGAATTATCCGTCATTTATCCGCATTACAGCCTCATACCCTTTTGTATGGCTGTGATGTTAATGAAGAAATGATTAGCTGGAATAAAAAGCCCTACCCAAATATTTCTTTCACTGCCATGCATAGTTTTCCCCCAATGTTATATGCACCATCATTCTTTAACCTGGTGTATGGCATATCTGTATTTACGCATATTGAAGCGAGCATGCACGTAAGCTGGCTAATTGAACTGCACCGTATTTTACAAACCAATGGTATCCTGCTTATCACAACACATGGGCCTTATTATTATAAAAAATTATTACCGGTGCAAAAGAAGATTTTGATGGAGAAAGGGCTTTATACGCAAACGTATTTCAAACAGGGGCACAGGATGATGTCGACCTACCACCAACCCGCGTATTTTACAAAAATGATTGAACCTTATTTTATAATACTGGAATATTATGATGGGGCTATGCATCCCCATAAAATTGGTGGGCAGGATCTTTGGATATTACAAAAAAGAACGAATCCTGAATAATGGAGCAAACAAACACTTCATCATTCAGGATTCGTCGTAACCTATTCAAAATTTCCTACCTGGCTTTATTCACTTCTTCTTCCCTCTTTGTCCGAAACTCAGGGTTTTTTGCTAATTTCTGCACATCATCCAGTTTTGCAATGTAAATACTTCGCCCATGGGTGCCGAGTATGAGTTCGTTTTCACGCGGGTGCAGGGCTATATCATGAACAGCTACACTGTATGGCAAACCTTTATTCCACATCATCGAATTGTTGCCGCCATCAATACTAACATACAAACCACCATCCGTACCAATGTATAAAAGGTTCTCGTTGGTAAGGTCTTCTTTAATCACATTAATGGGTTCAGCAGGAAGGTCTTTGCCTATCTGTTTCCAGGTAGTTCCATAATCCTCACTTACATACAGGTATGGAAGAAAATTATCATTCCGGTATCCGTTCAATGAAGCATATACCCTTCCCTCTTTAAAAGCACTTGCAGTTACACGGCTCACGTACAGGTCTTTTGGTAATTTATGGGTAATGAGTTCCCATGTATACCCACCATCTTTTGTTATCTGTATATTACCATCATCTGTACCCACATACAGTAAACCAAAACGCAGAGGGCTTTCAGAAATAGTTGTAGTGGTACCAAAAGGCACATCGCCTTGTTTTGGATTTGTTGACAGATCTGCACTCATGGTTACTAAACTGTCTCCCCTGTTAAAAGAGCGGTGAAATTTATTACTGCCATAATAAAAAACATCCTGATTATGCCTGCTTAACAAAATAGGTGTTTGCCAGTTATAGCGCAAAGCAGGGTCGCCTAGGTCGCGCGCTGGTCGTACGGACCTCGATTCCTGGGATGCCAGATTTTTACGTGCATACGCACCAAATTGCGAACCACTGTAAACAGTTTTGTTATCCCGCCAATCTACCTGCACCTGCATACCATCTCCACCTGAAATGCCCTTGTAAGGATTTTCGCCGGAATCGTACCAGTCATAATTTTCTTTCGTATTACTTGCCCCATACCAGGTTCCGTTATCCTGCAAGCCACCATATACATTGTATGGTTTGGCCATATCGAAAGTAACATTATAGAACTGCCCAACAGGTGGTGTATTGGCTTTGAACCAGTGTTCACCGTTATCGTAAGTAATGTTACACCCGCCATCATTACCAATGACTATATGGCTGTCTTTTTTCGGATCTATCCATGCCACATGATGGTCTGCGTGTACATTCTCCCGCCCGATGGCTTTAAATGTTTTTCCGCCATCAGTACTCATTTCAATATCAAAGCCTGTCAGCACAATTTTATTATCATTCACCGGACTTACAAATACTTTACCAAAATAGTAACCATATGTGCTGTACAGGGTAAGTGGTTTGGTATTTGTTTTTTTCCAGTTTTTTCCGCCATCATCGCTTCTGTATACTTCGCAACCAATAATAGGTGTTTCAAACAAAGCTGTATTAGCATCAAATAAATAATCCCATATAACTGATGGCGGAAAACTACCATTGGCTACTGATGCCTTAACCGATGCTGCTGTATATTTGGAAGGAATACCGTTGCGCCTTGAACTGATAAAAGTGCCCAGTTTTTTGTCATCTAATGCAAGAAATTGTTCTTTGGTAAGGTCTTTAAAATCACGCAGTACATAGCGGGTTGAATCTGTTTTTCGCAAAGCGGTATCTGCCTGGTGAAAATTATTATCAACTACCGCATATACCGTATTTGGATTTTGCTGTGAAACGGCCACTCCTATCCTTCCCACACCCTCTCCCGAAGGAAAGCCACTACCTTCTTTTGAAACCAATTCCCAGCTGTCCCCGCCATTAGTGCTTTTGTATATTCCGCTGGTTTTACCACTTTCTTCAAAATTCCATGAACGACGGGTCCTGTACCACATTGCCGCATATAACTCATTGGCGTTTTTAGGGTTGATATCTACGTCAATGCCGCCCGTATTCTCATCAATATATAAAGTCTGCTTCCATGTTTTACCGGCATCGGTGGTTTTGTAAATACCCCTTTCTTTGTTGGGGGAATATAAATGTCCCAATACAGCCACCCAGGCAATATTATCATCAGTAGGGTGCAGGAGTATTTTACCAATATGATGGCTTTCCGGTAAACCAATATAATCCCATGATTTACCATTGTTAACCGAGCGGTACATGCCAATTCCGGCATATGAAGAACGGCTGCTGTTTACTTCGCCGGTACCCAGCCAGATGGTACGCGTTTTCCAGTTCACTGCTATATCTCCCACGGTGAGTACGTCTGCAGAATCAAATACAGATACAAAACTTTGCCCGTTATTGGTGGTATACCACAAACCGCCTGAAGCGTAAGCAACATAAAATTCAGCGGGATCGTCCGGGTTTGCCTCTATATCCACTACCCTTCCGCTCATAATATTCGGGCCTACGTTACGGAAACTGTTATTGTTAATTAATGATTTTTGTTGCAAAACCTTTCGTTGTGCATTGGCTTTTAAACGTTCGGCAGCCGGTGTAGGCTTAATTTGTGCCTGGCCCGCAATAGCCAGTAACAACAATAACAGGATTGTTAATTTTCTCATAGCAGTATTTAATGTTTGTAATTTCGAGTTCTCAATTTAGTAATTATGCGTTGTCTGTTGCTACCATTGCTCATAATATTTTCATTAAAGGCTCCTGCCCAATGCAAAACCTTTCGGATAAGCAGTA
>JAYTOS010000093.1:0-3382 GCA_043747705.1 Bacteroidota bacterium | reverse complement strand
CACAGGCGGCTTATTGCGCATTGCGTCCGGTGCAAGCGATGCCGATTATAACTGGACAGAAACCCTGATGAAAAATATTCCGTTGAACATGCTGGGTGGTGTAGCCATGCATCATTACTCTGTGCTTGACTGGAACAAAAAAGGACCTGCCATTGAATTTTCAGAAGAACAATATTTTGGCATCATGAAGCAGGCATTGCTGATGGATGAACTGGTAACCAAACATGCTGCCGTGATGGATAAATATGATCCCAACAAAAAGATAGCATTGGTGGTAGATGAATGGGGCGTATGGTATGATGTGGAGAAAGATACCAACCCCGGATTTTTATACCAGCAAAATACTATCAGGGATGCGATGATTGCAGGCGTTACACTTAACATTTTTAACAACCATGCAGACAGGGTTCGTATTGCTAATTTGGCGCAGTGTGTAAATGTATTGCAGGCAGTTATTCTTACCAATAAAGAAAAAATGATCCTTACGCCTACGTACCATGTAATGGAAATGTACAATGTACACCAGAACGCAACGCTGCTGCCATTAACGGTTTCAGGCAATGACTATACTTTTAACGGACAAAAGTTGCCGGCCGTTTCCGCCTCTGCATCTAAAGACAGTATCGGTGCCATTCATATTTCAGTGGTGAATATTGATCCATCACATGCACAAAAAATAGAGATCAATATTGGCGATGAAAAAGTAAAGACTGTAGCAGCAAAAATTCTTACTTCAAAAAAATTACAGGATTACAATTCATTTACCGAACCGGAAAAAATAAAGCCAACTATCTTTAAAGAGCTTGCGCTGAACAAGAATATTTTGACCATCACGTTACCTCCTACGGCGGTTGTTGTGGTAACACTAAAATAAACAGATTGTAAAAATATATGATGAAGAGATTAAGATTACCGGTTTATAGTTCAATACTTGTATTACTTGCAATGTTTTGTAACAGCACAGCGGGTAGGCAAAACAATTGTTGCCGGTAATCCCGTCATCAAAAATAAATACACTGCCGACCCCGGTGCCTTTGTGTATAAAGATTCGGCTTACTTGTACACAGGTCATGATGAAGCACCAGCAGGAAAAGAAGGTTATGTAATGCATGAATGGCTTTGCTTTTCTTCTGCCGATATGGTGCACTGGAAAGAACATCCGGTACCACTTACCGCAAAGGATTTTGGCTGGGCCAAAGATGATGCATGGGCTTCGCAGGTAATAGAACGCAATGGAAAATTTTATTGGTATGTAGCTACTGAACAGGCAACCATACCGGGAAAAGCAATTGGTGTAGCGGTAGCCGATAATCCCACAGGGCCTTTTAAAGACGCACTGAGAAAGGCTTTGGTAACAAATGATATGACCAGTCCCAAAAGTAAAATGATGTGGGATGATATTGATCCTTCTGTAATCATTGATAAAGATGAGCAGGCTTATTTATTTTGGGGTAACCATAAATGTTACTATGCAAAGCTGAAACAAAACCTGGTTGAGCTGGATGGCGATATTAAAACGATTGACTTACAAGATTACACAGAAGCACCGTGGATACACCAGCGCAATGGCTGGTACTATCTTTCTTATGCCACCGGGTTTCCAGAAAAGATCGCCTATGCCATGAGTAAAAACATCAATGGTCCTTGGCAATACAAAGGCATTTTAAATGAAGTGGCCGGTAATTCCAATACCAACCACCAGGCCATTATTGATTGCAAAGGGAAGTCTTATTTTATCTATCACAACGGAAGCCTACAAACAGATGGCGGTAGTTTCAGGCGTTCGGTTTGTATTGATTATTTGTATTACAATACAGATGGCAGCATCAAAAGAATAGCGATGACAACGGAAGGTGTTAAGCCAGCCACAGTAGCAAAAATGAAATGAAAATAGCTTTTGAATTTGTATAATCAAAAAAAATAAAAGCATGCCTGTTAAAAAATTGCTTGTTGTTGTTTGCATAGCAACAGCCATACTATCGCCCTTCGCCGCAAGAACACAAAACAATAATTCAATTGTAGTACAGGTTAATAAGCCTGTTGCCGAAATACAGCCAACCATGTGGGGAGTGTTTTTTGAAGACATTAACCTGGGTGCCGATGGTGGTATTTATGCGGAGCTGGTAAAGAACCGTTCTTTTGAGTTTTACAAACCGTTGATGGGATGGGCCGTTAACCAGCCTAAATTTAAGGAAGGCAGTGTGCTGATCATTAACAGGCAGGAAACAAATATTGCCAACCCACGTTTTGTCCGCATTACAAAAGAGGCCGCCACAGATACACTTGGCCTTACAAATGAGGGCTTTCGTGGTATGGGTATTAAAAAAGGATTGCGGTACGATTTTTCTGTAATGTACCGTCAGCAAACTGCGGGCTTAACATTGCATGCAGAGCTGGTAAGTATGGCAGGTAAAATAATTGGTACAGCCTCTCTTACTCCGTCCGCTACTACCGGTGCGGCATGGGTAAAAGCCGCTATCAGCTTTAATTCCACAGATTCTTCTTTAAGGGGTAAATTAAATATCTGGTTTGAAGGAAAGGGCAAAATTGACCTTGATATCATCTCTTTATTTCCGGAAGATACCTTGAAAAAAAGGCCGGGTGGTATGCGTGCAGACATGATACAATTACTGGCAGATATGAAGCCCGGCTTTATACGTTTTCCCGGAGGTTGTGTAGTGGAAGGCTACGACCTTGGTTTGCGTTACCAATGGAAAAAACACTGGGGCCAGTTGAAGACCGCCAGTTAATTATTAACCGGTGGAACAGTGAATTTGCTCATCGCCCTACGCCAGATTATTTCCAGACTTTTGGATTGGGTTTCTTTGAATATTTTCAACTAGCAGAAGATATTGGTGCGGCGCCTTTACCCATTTTAAATGCCGGTATGGCCTGCCAGTTCAACAGCGCAGAAGTAGTGCCTATTGACCAGTTGGATCCTTATGTACAGGATGCTTTAGACATGATAGAATTTGCCAACGGCGACGTAACCACCCAATGGGGAAAGGTAAGGGCAGCCATGGGGCACCCTGCACCATTTAATTTAAAAATGATGGGCGTGGGCAACGAAAACTGGGGGCCGCAATATGTGGAGCGTTTAAAAATATTCAGCAAAGCCATTAAAGCAAGGTATCCTGATTTTAAATTAGTGAACAGCTCTGGCACTGATCCAAACGGCGAACGGTTTGATTATTTGAATGCTGAATTAAGAAAGATGAATGCAGACATTATTGATGAACATTATTACCGCAAACCGGAATGGTTTTTAACCAATGCAGCCCGGTATGATAATTACCCAAGAAATGCATCTAAAATTTTTGCCGGAGAATATGCTGCACAAAGCGATCATACTGTAAGTATTGATAATAAAAACAATGCAGAA
>JAYTOS010000092.1:0-6064 GCA_043747705.1 Bacteroidota bacterium | reverse complement strand
AATAGTAAACCTCTTTCCTGAAGTATGGTTACTTCTTCACACGCACTACTTCCACATCAAATACCAATACACTGTTTGGCGGGATAGCTTTGCTGCGGCTGCGAATAGTATATGCCAAACCAGAAGGAATAAAGGCCCTGATCTTACCGCCTACTTTACACATAGGCAAAGCCACCTGCCAGCCTTTGATTAATCTTTTCAAGGGGAATATTGCGGGTTTATCTTTTGTCTGGTCGAAAATACTTCCATCCTTTAAAAGATATCCTTTATAAAAAACAGTTACGGTATCATTTACAGAAACATAATCGCCGGTACCTTCTTTTAAAATTTGGTAATACACACCGTCCTTACTACCGGTTGTATCAATCTGTTTCGCTTTAACAGCATCAAAAATCATTTGCAGGTCGCGCGCAGCCTGTTTGGCACTATCAGCATTTTTTGTCCAGTCAATAACAGGTTTTTCATTGGTAAATGGTCTGGAAAGTATCTCCCCATAAGTTGTATTTGCTTTTTGAAATCCACCATTCCACAAATAAAATTTCCCTTCCGATACACCGGCACCATAATCTATTCTGTCGCCTGCTTTACCGGTAGCATCGTAAGAAAAACTGCTCTGGGTTAATTCTGTCCATTGTCCGATCTCTTTCTGTACCCATTGGTTGCCAAAAAAAGCTTTTCGCTGCAGTTGTCCATTTGTACCCGAAAAATTTTCATTAAAAGAATAGAGGTTACGAAGATATTGCCCGTCTTTCGGTGCTTTAAAACTGGCAATGAGTTTCCATTTTTGTACTTCAGGCAAAAAGAAATAACCGGTATAAATAGTGCTTTGTGTGGCACTATCTGTTAAGGCAGTCACCAGCAATTTATATGTTTGATTTGTTTTCCAGGGATATACCCAATGGCTGTGACCACCGGTACCTTCATTACCAAAATCATCAGTAAAAACATCGTCGCCTTTGGCCAGCAATTGTACTTTGTTTGAATCGGCTACTTTATTCCGGTCAGCGGGTTCCTTACCGGCATCCCACACTGAAAAAATTACGCGGCGTTCAGTGGCACTGTTTACCTGTATTCCAAAATAACCACGGGCAAAACCACAAGCCATATAATAACTATGCAAATGATCGGCACCGTTTGGAATTGTGATCTCATTATAAAAAGCAACCGTTTTCTTTAATGAATCTGCCAATGGATAACGCAGATGCACCGAAGCCGCATTGCGCCTTATTTTGGTATTGAAGTGTATATTTTCAGTTGCCGAACCAGTTAATTGTATTGACTGTATATCAGCAATGGTTTTACCAGCCTTTTTTACCGCAGCAATCGTAAGCTTGTAAAAGCCACTATCTTTTATTGGAACCAATCCGACTTTAATTGTTTTAAAACTTTTTGACAGAGGTATAGCAACCAAAAATACTTTCCCGCCCACAGAAAGTGAAAGGGTACTACCCTCCAACGCATTCTTTGCATCGATACTGACATACAGGTTACCTGCTTTACGCACATAAAAAAAATAACTGATTGCCTGTCCGGTATTACTCCATTGTTGCAGGCCATTTTTTTCTGAGAACAGAGAAGATTCATCCGTTTCCGCAGGAACCGCATAACCGGTATACGCAGGAATAGTAACCGTTTGTGCCGAAATGAGAGAGCTGATGCAGGCAATTATGATGACTAAAACTGAACGGTACATAGTTTGATTTTTAGGTAATCAAACTTACCAAAAAAAAACTCATGCCTGCTTCAGAAAATCGCGGAACCAATAACCGGAGTTTTTAATGGTACGCAACTGGGTTTTATAATCGAGGTAGATAAGGCCGAACCTCGCTGCATAACCTTCCGACCATTCGAAATTATCAGTGAGTGTCCATGCCAGGTAGCCGTTCACATTTACACCTTCTTTTTTGGCCCGCAGCATAGCAGCGATGTATTGTTGAAAATAATCAATACGCTGCATATCATCTACTACTCCATTTACCAATTCATCTTTGAAAGCTGCGCCATTCTCACTTACAATAATTTCTTTTACACCGCCATATAACCAGAAACGTTTAATCATCCGCTGAAAACTATCTGCATTAATTTCCCAGCCCATTGCTGTATGCGGTACTTTTCGGGTAGTCGCTTTTACTTCCGAGGCATGCAGGTAAGGAATGAGTGCATTATATTTAACCGTGATAGGAAAATAATTTTGTAACCCGATGAAATCGAAATTAAATTTCATCCGTTCTGTATATTTCCATGCTTTGTTATAAAGGTGTAATTTTTCGAGGAATGGAAAATTTTCTTCCTGTGGGTATCCCCGTCCCAGTGCGGGTTCAATAAACAAACGGTTAAGCAAAGCATCGGTCCTTTTAGCTGCTAATATGTCATCTTCTTTTTGTGTATAAGGTATAACCTCACTACATGAAAAAGTGGTACCAATATTGGCTTTGGCAACCAATGAACGAACTATGCGCCCCCCTTCGGCCTGGCACAACGCGGCATTGTGTACTGCGGGTAAAAAATTACCAAGTCCTGTTTTACCCGGGGCATGCATCCCCAACATATATCCCAACGATGTAAAACCCATGGGTTCATTTAGTATGATCCAGTTTTTTACTTTGTCGCCATATTCTTCCGAACAAACCGTTACAAAACGGGTAAACCACTTTAACATCTGGTGACTTGTCCACCCGCCATTCTTTTGCAATTCATGCGGCAGGTCCCAATGGTATAAAGTAACATAAGGCATAAGCCCCAATTGCAAACATTCGTCTATTAATTTGTGATAAAAAGCGATCCCTTCTTTATTTACGCGTCCCATCCCTTCGGGCAAAATACGGCTCCATGAAATGGAAAAACGGAATACTATAAAGCCCAACGCTTTTACCAGCATCAGATCGTCTTTGTACCGATAATAAAAATCGCAGGCCTCATAAGGTTTTGCACCGCCTTTAATCTTGGCGGAACGGCGCGAGAAAGTATCCCAAATAGATAGTCCGCGCCCGTCAACATTATATGCACCTTCATTCTGGGCCGCAGCAATGGCCACGCCCCATAAAAAATCAGGGCCAAAGGAACGGGCGTTTATTTTCTGCTGATATGACAAGTGGAATGTTTTCACAAAATTGACCATATAAGCTCAAATACCTGATTAAGCTATTGTTATTTTCTCAGGTTAATTATCTAAAAAGGATTAAAAATCAATTAAACGTTTGTTTAATTCAAACATTTGTTTAATATTTGTGTTTTCAAAAGCGATTGCATGATTACTGATAAGAAAGAACATATTATGAATGCGGCCATAGAACTCTTTGCCGAAAAAGGTTTTGAGGGTAGTTCCATCCGTGACCTGGCCACCCGGGCAGATGTGAATGTGGCCATGGTGAACTATTATTTCGGATCGAAAGACAAACTTTTCGAGGCCATCGTAGAACACAAAGCTTCTTTTATGAGGGGTAAATTAGATGAGATTGAGGCCAATACCCAACTCACAGAAATTGAAAAGATAGATGCCATTATAGAAAATTATGTTGCCAAGATCCTGTCCAACCCCTCTTTTCACCGGGTATTGCACCAGGAACTGCTGATGGGCGACAGGGTAGCGATGCATGAAAACATTATTAAGGTATTTGTAAGGAATACCAAAACACTGAGAAGCATTATTGAACAGGGCATCAAAAAAAAGGTATTCAAAAAAGTGGATCCCGAACTTACCATGGCCACTTTAATAGGAACCATTAACCAGGTAATGCTTTCAAAAGCACTCTGTGTAATGTTAATTGACCGGGAAAACGACTTCGATCCATATACTGACAGAGCCTTCAGGGACCGGCTTATCAAACACCTAAAACAAATCATGCATTCGTACTTATTAAACAACTAACAAAGAAAGCGGCATAAAATAACAAACCCTAATCTACAAAACTCAAACCGATCATATGTCAGAGCAAGTAACCAAAGAAAAAAAATCACCTGTCAAAGTCATTGTACTCGTCACCATATTTCTTGTGGCAGGTTATTTTGGATACAAAAAAATCCACTTCATAGTAACCCATGAAACAACAGATAATGCGCAGGTTGAAACACAGATCACGCCTGTATTACCGCGCGTGGCAGGTTATGTAAAAAACATTGCCGTAAAAGATTATGATTCAGTAAAAACAGGGCAATTGGTGGTAGAGCTGGATGATGCCGAATTACAAACACAGTTATTGGAAATGGATGCGGACTTCAGGCAGGCAGAAGTTGATGTGATCAATGCCAAAGCAGTCCTTAATAATGCAGTCGTAACACTCCGTGTAAACAAAGGCAATATTGACCTGAGTCAGATGCGAAGAAAAAAAGCGGAAGATGACCTGAAAAGGGATCAGAGCCTTTTTTCCGACCAGGCCATTACTAAAAAACAATTAGACGATACACGTTTCAACGTAGAAACTTCTGCGCAGCAATTAAAGAACAGTAAAACAGACCTTACTGCCGCTGAAAGTAAAATAGCTGTACTACAGGCAGGTATACAAAAAGCTGCTGCCGGACTGGATGTGAAGAAAGCTAAAATAGAACAAACCAAACTTAAACTTACTTACACAAAAATATATGCTCCGCAAGCTGGTAAAATTGGTAAGAAGAATGTATCTGAGGGGCAATATGTACAGGCAGGTACCCCGCTCTTCTCTATTGTAAATGATACTACCTATTGGGTGGTAGCCAATTTTAAAGAGAACCAGTTGAAGAAATTATACCCGGGTAAAGAAGTAGATATTGAAGTGGATGCATATCCTGATATGAAAATAAAAGGTGTGATTGAAAGCCTTAGCGAAGCCACCGGTGCCAAGTTCTCCTTACTGCCACCGGATAATGCCAGCGGAAACTTTGTAAAAGTTACCCAGCGTGTGCCGGTTAAAATTCAGATTAAAGACATTGCTAAGTACAGGAACATACTGAGAGCGGGATTGAGTGTATTTGTAAGCGCAGAAACGAAATAACCCCTTGCCGGCCTTCTCTTAAAAAGGTGCAGAAAAAAAATTGTATGGCAACACCAAAAGGATTTGCGAGAGCAATCATTGTTATAACCACCGTAACCGCTGCAGTGATGGAGTTGATTGATACTTCCATCGTGAATGTGGCATTGAGCGATATGAGTGGCAGCCTGGGGGTAAACATAGAAGACATCAGCTGGGTAATTACTTCTTATGCTATTGCCAATGTGATCATCATCCCGTTAACAGGCTTCCTGGCTGAATATTTCGGAAGAAAGAATTATTATATCGTTTCCATGATCATCTTCACGGCGGCCTCCTATATGTGCGGGCAATCATCAAGCCTCGTAGAAATCATTATCTGGCGTTTTGTGCAGGGTGTGGGTGGAGGGGCATTGCTATCCACTTCTCAGGCAATATTATTTGATGCTTTTGAAACCAAAGACAGGCCTATTGCTGCCGGTTTATTTGGGATGGGCATTGTACTCGGACCAACACTCGGTCCCACACTTGGCGGTTACATTATAGACCATGCATCATGGCCATTAATTTTTATGATCAATATACCCATCGGTATACTTGCTACATTCTTATCATTCACTTTTATTGATAAGAAAGAAGGAGAAGGTACAAAGAAAAAAGAGATCAAGATAGATTACACAGGTATCCTGCTGCTCATGGTGGGTATCGGTTGTTTACAATATGTATTGGAAAGGGGTGAATCGGAAGATTGGTTCAGCAGTACAATCATACAAATCACATCGTTACTAGCTTTTGTTGGAATGGTTGGCTTTGTATGGTATGAGTTAAGCATCAAAAATCCAGCTGTAAACCTAAAAATACTCGGCAACCGTAACCTTGCTTTTACTACCATATTTACATTTGTAGTTGGCGTTGGATTATTTACATCGGTGTTTGTGTTTCCGGTATTAGCACAAAGAACATTAGGTTTCACAGCTTTTGAAACAGGCTTAACCTTATTGGCCCCCACTATGATTACCGTGGTAATGATGCCGATAATAGGCAAGTTGATGAGCAAAGGTGTATCACCCATTCCATTCGTGGTAGTTGGCTTCCTTTTATTCGCCGCTTATTCTTGGATG
>JAYTOS010000091.1:0-1810 GCA_043747705.1 Bacteroidota bacterium | reverse complement strand
CGCGGGGCGAAAGCCACCTGCACCTGGCGGATTGGATTTATGAATTCGTAAACCTTAGCATCCCTTTACAAAAGATGTGCAGGGAAGAAGAAATTGGAGGGCCAAAATGCAATACAGAAGTGTTGGAGAAGTTACGGAAAATGGAAGAAGACGTAACAAAAGACAGTAATACGGTTTGGAAAGGGTTGGATAAATTTAAAAATTTAGAATAATTTTTTTTGATACTATAAATTTCGAGATATGCCGAATCCTAAACGAAGACATTCACAGCAACGTACAGCCAAGAGAAGAACTCACTACGTGGCCCAGGAAGTAACATTAAGCAAAGACAGCACCACCGGTGAAACCCATGTACGCCATCGCGCACACGTGAGTGAAGGTAAATTGTTCTACAAAGGTAAATTGGTAGCTGAAAAAGCTCCCCTGAAAGCGTAACCTTTTTAGTTCAAATTATATCTTTCTGCCGCAATGAATATTGGCTTAGACATGATGGGTGGAGATTTTGCACCGTTAGAAGCGGTGAAAGGCTTGCAATTATACTTGTCTGAACATACTCATGCGGCTGTTTTATTTTGTATAGGTGATGAAGCACTGGTAAAACCTCTTTTAGAGGAACACCAGGTTGCATCACCTAATTTGCATTTGATACATGCCCCGGAAGTGATCGGCTACCACGAACACCCCACCAAAGCATTGAAAGAAAAGCAACGTTCATCCATCGCCATCGGTTTTCATTTGTTAGCTACGGGTAAAATAGACGCTTTTATCAGTGCCGGCAATACCGGTGCTATGCTGGTGGGTGCCATGTTTAGTATTAAAGCCATCGAAGGTGTATTAAGGCCCACCATCGCTACTATCGTTCCCAAATTAACGGGCGGAACAGGATTATTGGTGGATGTAGGTTTGAATGCCGATTGCAAACCCGAACAAATGAACCAGTTTGCCATTCTGGGAAGTTTATACGCCCAACATATCCTCAACATCAATAATCCAAAAATTGGTTTGATGAATGTGGGTGAGGAAGAAGGAAAGGGCAATATACTCACACAAGCTACTTACCCGCTTTTAAAAGAGAATACCCAGATCAACTTCATAGGCAATATAGAAGGCCGCAATATGTTTGATGATAAGGCCGATGTAATTGTATGTGACGGGTTTACAGGCAATATAATCCTCAAACTGGCTGAATCCGTTTATGACCTCACACAGCAAAGAGGCATCAATGATGACTACTTTAATCGCTTCCACTACGAAAATTATGGCGGTACACCGGTTTTAGGTGTGGCCAAACCGGTTATTATCGGGCACGGCATCAGCAAAGCCAAATCATTTAAACTCATGATCAATGTAGCTGAGAAAATGATTGAAAGTGATCTTTGTGCCAAGATGACTGAGCAGTTTAAGTCGTAAGGGGTTCCATCCTTTTAATCACAATTTTCCACATAATTGCATAGGATAAAGAACAGGAAACAGTAGGAATGCCCCTTTATGAACCTGCCATATGTGTTTCAAAGAAACTTGCAGGCATTTCTGCTATAAAATCATAGCTCCTTTACATCAACTGATTACTCAAAATCACATCAGAATTCTTCCAAATAACTCCTTCCTTTTGTTATGAGCCCATCTTTCGTCAAGCCATTTTTCCGTTCATCACAATCCTCTATTTCTGATGTTTAGCCCTTAAAACTGACCAAATACCTATGTTTACTGGGTTTCAAAGCATAACTCAATAGTATGTTCTGAGAAATACCAGTTTAAAGATGGTACTATGTGTTGCATGGTACTATCGAACTATATATCTTTGTTCTAT
>JAYTOS010000090.1:0-5609 GCA_043747705.1 Bacteroidota bacterium | reverse complement strand
CAGGGCATTAATATAAAAATACGAGGCACTTCTTCTGTAACTGCCGGCAATGAACCTTTATATGTGGTAGATGGTATTCCGTTAACCACAGATAACTTGTCGAGCAACGGTGCCGCCTCTAATGCGCTTGCTGATATCAATATGAATGATATTGAAAATATCCAGATTTTAAAAGATGCTTCTTCCACAGCTATTTACGGAGCAAGTGCTTCAAATGGTGTGGTATTAATCACAACCAAAAAAGGAAAAGCCGGCACTTCAAGAATTGATTTTAATTATTTTACCGGGTTGCAGAAACCTACCGGTAAAAGAGAATTTATGAATGCACAACAGTATGTTGATTATTTCAAACAGGCTGGTGCAGGTGCTGCAAACCAGGATTTTTTAGCGGGATTTTATCCAAATCTGGCTGCCGCTCTTGCTGCTTACGATACCAGGATAGCTACCCGCCTTACACGATACTCTGCGGGCAATACAGATTGGCAGACTGCAAAAGTAAATACCGATTGGCAGGAACAGTCTTTTCAGCGGGCACCTCTCTCACAGTATGACCTGAATTTTTCCGGTGGAACCGAGAAAACAAAATTTTATATATCGGGCCAATACCTTGATCAAACAGGCATCATCGTAAGGAACAGCTTCAAACGTTATTCGGCAAGATTTAATGTGGATCACCAGATGAAAGACTGGTTAACCATTGGCATTAACCTGAGTTTTGCCAAAACGAATAATTTCCGTGTTTCTAATGATAATGCTTTTTCTACACCTTTGCAGATTGTGGCTTTATCGCCCATTACTCCTTTGATTGATCCGAGAACAAACCTCGCAAGTGGGGCATTGGATCCGGCAACTGGTAACCCTAATACGAATTATCCCGTTTACTATAACCCTTTATTGAGTGTATTAGATGCAAGCTATACAACCTCTGTAAACAGAACTTTCGGAACTACTTATGGGAAGGTTACCTTCTCAAAAAATCTATATTTCAGGACCGAGTTTGGTATTGACCAGTTAAACCAGGTAGAAGAAAACTATAATGGTAAACTTACCGCACGTAACTCTGGTGTACCTAATGGAAGCGGTGCTTATAGAACAACCCAGGTATTAAATTTAACTACCAACAATTATTTTAATTACAAAAAAACATTTGCCGTAAAACACGATGTTGATATATTGCTGGGCACAAGTTATACGAGCAGGCAATTCGATTTCAGCAGTGCAACAGGGGAACAGTTTCCGAGCGACTCTTACCAGAAACTCATTAATGCTGCTTCCAAAACAGGGGCCAGTTCCTCTTCTACTTCCAGTACCCTGTTATCTTATTTTTCACGTGTCGGATACAAATACAATGACAAATACCTGCTAAACCTTACAGGCCGTATAGACGGGTCATCAAGGTTTGGTTCGAATCATAAATACGGAACTTTCTTTGGTGTTTCGGCAGCATGGATAGTTACAGATGAAGCATTTTTGAATAATGTAACATGGTTAAAAACATTAAAAATAAAAGCTGGCTATGCAGGTACCGGTAACGACAGGATCGGTGATTTCGCTGCAAGAGGATTATATGCGGGAAATGCTGCTTATGGCGGCCAGGCCGGACAGCACCCATCACAGCTTGCGAACCCGAATTTGAAATGGGAAATTACGTATGGTTCAGATATCGGCATTGAAGCAGGCCTTTTTAATAACCGGATTACCATTGAAGTGGATTACTACGAAAAAAATACAAGTGATTTGTTATTAAATAAGGAAATTCCGGGTACCAGCGGGTTTTCAATACAAACACAAAATGTAGGTAAGCTAAAAAACTCAGGTATTGAAGTAAGCCTGAATACAGTGAATGTTCGCAATAAGAATTTTTCATGGACAAGCAATTTCAACTTCAGTGTCAATAAAAACAGAATCACTTTCTTAAACGGGCAGGTACTGGGCACTGGTGTAAACAAAGCCAGAGAGGGAGAACCATTGGGTGTTTTCTATGCAAGGGAATTTGCAGGAGCTGATCCCGCAAATGGGAATGCTTTGTATTACAAAAATTCACCCAAATCTGATGGGTCTCTTGACCGTACAACTACCAGTGACTATAACGCAGCTACAGATGTAAAAATTGGTGACCCAAATCCGAAATTCATTTATGGCTTTGGTAATACCATGAGTTATAAAGGGCTTGACCTGGATATTTTATTGCAGGGAGTGGCCGGTAATGATATTTACAATGGAGGTGGCCAGTATATGTCGGCCAGTGGCAGTAATGGATATGATAACCAGACCACCGATCAGCTGGCTGCCTGGAAAAAACCCGGAGATATTACCAATGTGCCGGAAGCCAGGCTATTTTATTCCAATGGTACAGACCCATCGAGCAGATTTATTTCTAAAGGCTCTTACCTGAGGGTGAAAGCAGTTACGTTAGGGTATAATGTGTCCTCTGCTATTTTAAGAAAATTAAAAATTGAAAGATTCAGGGTGTACGTAAGGGCCCAGAATTTATTTACAATCACAAAATACAAAGGTTGGGATCCGGAAGTGAATGCAGATTACCAGGCATCCAATATTAACCAGGGTGTGGATTTTTATTCTGCCCCACAGTTAAAAACCATTGTGTTTGGAATAAACATCGGACTGTAACTTTTATTAATCAATTTTAATTCCTTAGAAATGAAAAATATATTTTTTAAAATACTGATAGGTGTCGGGATAGTGACTGTCATCAGTTGTAATAAAAGCCTTGATACCAAGCCTACGCAAAGTATCGATCAGACTGTTGCGTTGAATACAAGCAGCGATGTATTGGTTGCTTTAACCGGTGCTTACGCAGACCTGGGTACCGCTACTTTTTATGGAGGTTATCCTTTTATCGCATCTGAACTGCTGGCAAACTCCGGCGAACTTAACTGGAGTGGCACTTTTCAGCAGTTTACACAAATCAATAACAAAGCAATTCCCGTTGATAATTCATTTGTAGCCAATACCTGGCTCTCTGGTTATACAGCCATTAATGATGTAAATAATGTGCTCTCTGCATTAGCGGTTGTGGAACCTGCCAAGGGTGACAGGGTAGAAGGGGAAGCAAAATTTATACGGGCCGCTGTATTGTTTGACCTGGTAAGGTTATATGCAAAAAGCTGGAATGATGGCGATCCTGCTTCCAATGATGGTGTTCCCATCGTACTCACACCTACCCTTAGTATCACCGGAGATAACCAGGTTACAAGAAGTAAAGTAGCGGATGTATATGCCCAGATATTAAAAGATCTTACTGATGCTGAAGCCAAGCTGCCTGTAAAGAACGGTTTTTATGCCACTAAGGTAAGTGCGGCTTCTCTCGCAGCCAGGGTTTACCTGCAAAAAGCCGATTATACCAATGCTGCCAATGCCGCGAACAGGGCTATCTCAATGGCTCCAGCCGGTGGGTTCTCTTTAAAAACTGTGTATGCCGATGCGTTTCCAAATAATGTATCCGCCAATACTACCGAGGATATTTTTGCCATGCAGGTTAGCTCAAGCTCCGGAAATAATAGTTTCCAGACTTTCTTTTCTGCAACCAGCCGTGGTGATATTCAGATTAACAATGCCCATATAGCCTTATATGAAACAGGAGATGCCCGTTTAGGCCTGTTTTATACTTCCGGTGGTTCGAGATACACTGGTAAGTTTGATTATATCTATGGCAATGTGCATATTATTCGTCTGGCCGAAATGTACCTCGTACGCGCCGAAGCTAACTTCAGAGCCGGTACCAGTGTGGGGGACAGCCCAATGAACGATGTAAACGTGATCAGGACAAGGGCTAAATTACCTCCACTATCTATTGCGCAGGTAACACTGGCTGCCATACTTAAAGAAAGGAAACTTGAACTGGCTTTTGAAGGGGCAGCCTTGCACGATATTAAAAGAACGCAGGGGGCGATAGCTTCTTTTCCATGGAATTCACCAAAGCTTGTGTACCCCATCCCGGCCCGCGAAATCAGGACCAATCCAAACCTGACACAAAACGCAGGATATTAATTGATCTTATCATCTGTTCAATATCTTCAAACCAACTATGGCCTATGCGTCATAGTTGGTTTTTTTATGCATTACTATTTTCAATAAATTACTGAACAAATAATTCCTGCATATGAAAAAAATTATCTTTTACTGCTTGTTAACTTGTATGTCATTTTGCTCCGTTGCACAAACCAATCTGACATCTGCTAATCCCCCGGCATTACTGCGTATCACATCTTCCGATTTGAAAAAGGATATGTATGATTTAGCCGACGCTCATTTCAGGGGGCGTTCGGCAGGTACTTTAGATGAGTTAAAAGCATCTGTATGGCTGGCTGATAAATTCAGGGAGATTGGCTTAACCCCCGCCGGTGACGATGGAACCTATCTCCAGTTTTTCAGTATGTGGCGAAACAGGGTTGCGGCTACATCGGGTATTTCTGTCAATAACCAGCCACTCCAACTATGGAATGAAGTGGCCATATCACAAATGGCCCATAAAAATATAGAAGCCCCCGTGTTGTATCTTGGTAATGCCGCTGATATTAATTTTGCAAATATTGATGTAAAGGGAAAAGTAGTAGCACTTGAAGCTAATGCAATCGGTATCAACCAGGATGTATCCTTACCCACCTGGCGTTATAGCCGGAGTGTGATGACAAAGTATGGCGCACAACTGATTAACAAAGGGGCTACTGCTATTATATTTATTGCAGATGCTGTAGCCGAAAAAAGTTGGGCAGATGCAGTTGAAAATTTTAAAAGAGGTACTTACGATATTGAGGGTGGGCCTAACACTTTTGTTACCACCACGGTTCCAGTTTTATGGGTGCATAGTTCACTCAAATCTGCATTACAACAAAACAATGCAAAGCTTACCGCTAATATCATTATTGAAAGATTTGAGTATCCATCGGTAAATATCATAGGAAAAATTAAGGGTACGGATAAAGAGCTTGCAAAAGAATATGTGCTGTACAGCGGCCATCAGGATGCGCATGGCGTACGAAATACGGTTAAAGGAGACAGTGTTTTTTATGGTGCGGATGATAATGCCAGCGTAGATGTGGCTATGCTGGCTATTGCCAGGGCATTCAAAAAAAATCCGGGAAAGAGGTCTGTGATTTTTGTTATACATGGGGCCGAAGAAAGGGGATTGGTAGGCTCGAGGTGGTATGTTGCCCATCCAACCATCGCTCAAAAAAGTATTGTGGCCGTTTTGAACGGGGATATGATTGGCAGAAATAATCCTGATAGTGCCGCACTGCTTGGTGTATACCCACCGCATAGAAATTCACTCGAGTTGGTCAACATGGCTTTGGGTGCCAATAAAGAAGGGCCAAAATTTAAGTTAGATACATTATGGGATAAAACCACACATGTAGAAGGATGGTATTTCAGAAGTGACCATTTGCCTTATGCGAGGGCCGGTATTCCTTCTTTAATGTACAGCACGCTACTGCATCCAGATTACCATACCCCCCAGGACAACGCAGAAAATATTGATATTGCCAAACTAAAAAAAATGACGGAATGGATGTACAGGACAGGTTGGAAAGTTGCCAATGCCCCTAAACGACCTGCTCTTGATCTGAATTTTAAATTAGAAAAGTAAG
>JAYTOS010000089.1:0-3407 GCA_043747705.1 Bacteroidota bacterium | reverse complement strand
TCATATCGCAGGAGTGGTTGTTTTGTTAATCAGGTTACCTCGGGTAAAGCTATATCAAACTATGTTTTAAAGATATTGATTTAGTTATTTCAATTAACCTTTTGCTTAGCTATCTTATCCTACTAATGATTGGTTAACGGCCATTTGCGGCAGGAATATGGTTTTGGCCGAATACTGCAACCGTTGTTGGTTGCCTGACCAACAAACGAGATCATTATTTTGATTTGTGAATGGGGATGTTCGATACTGGGGTTGTCAAGAAGATAAAGAACAGCAAAATATAATACACCTGCATAAAACGATACTGAAAAAAACCAGTTCTATTTCACGCAAAGAGGCTAAGGTGCTAAAGCAACTAGCACTTCCCCACTTTCACCACCTGAACTCCCACCATTCCAAATGAATTTCCCTCCTTACCATTGTATCCGCCCTGCACCTTCATCAGTAAAAGGAAACAGCCTGCTTTTGCCGGCTTCTTAAATACCAGTTCATAAAAAGGTACCTCATCATGTACACTTACCCATTCGGTGCTGATAGAATCAGTAACCAGTCTGCCTTTCTCTCCCGGAAACAGTATGGTAATATCATAATAATAACCATTAACACCCGCATTTTTAAAAATGGGATGGGTTTTGGCGCCAATATCAACATTTATTTTTTGCGCATGGCTTGTTACAGTCACATCCACGTTCGTAACTAATTTTGCAAACCTATACCGCTCATTGAGCTCAAGGCCTTCAATCGTCATCATGAGTGACAACTGGTCGGTTTTTTCGGAACGTCGCACACACCGTAATAGCTCCGGCCATACCTGCCCGGTTATAAAAGAGCTGTAATAACTTTTAAAAAAATGATATACCGGACTAACAGCCGCATTCAATGAAGCAGTTACCGAAGCGTTTTTTCTAAGAACTTTATTACATGCCGCTTTTTTAATTGTACCCCTTGCCGCACGCACATGTTTATCGTATTTAGTGCTACGCACAAAAACCAACCCACCCAATGTTCCCTGCAATTCAATGGTAGCATGAATATTTTTTGCCATAACCGGTTTTAAAACGTATTTTGTTTATACACACGTAATGACTAAAAATAAGTTTTTTTCTTTGAAAGAATTACTGCCGGATCTGAAAAAAAAAGTCCTATCAACAGAGATCTTATAGAGATCTTATAGAGATGTTATAGAGATCTTATAGAGACCTTACTTAATAGACACCGCATAGATACTTCATTTACACAGTATAGACACAGTATGCATACCTTATTCGAAAGCTAATAAAGACAGCAGGCATAATCCCTGCCATTTTTGGTCAGGCGACCTCAGGTGTTCGGAACATATTCACGAAAAGCCCCAAAGAAAGAAAATAAGGCACCGGGCATATCTTTGCCGCTTTGCTTCTTATGCGCCTTTGCGTGAAAATACAATCTTCCGAACATATATCGTTGGAGGGCCAACAATGCTGTTAAGGCCCACCTTTCCCGTTTTGTTCAAAAGCACGAAATTATTTATCCTCCCGTTTTGTACCGGCATACATTTCATACTCTAATAAGCGGCAGTCGATAGTGGCATTAAAAAATTCTATGCGGCGGCTGGGTTTTAAGCGGACTTTTTTGGCAAGGTCCAGGTTACCGGTAAATACATATCCCGTATACCCCTTGCATTTGTTTTTAAGAAAATCTCCTATCCGGGCGTATGTTACATTCAGTTCGATTTCATCTCCCAGGCGTTCGCCATATTCGGGGTTAAACATGACGATACCATTTGCCTGTTCGGGCACATTTGTTTTTTCAAAATCGCATAAGGCAAATTGCAGCAATTTTTCAACTCCGGCTGCTGCTGCATTTATTTTGGAAATACTGATAGCCTGGTCGCTGCGGTCGGTTGCGATGATCTGCAGATCAGGTACTTCTTTAACCTGCTCATCCAAGCGTACCCTTTCTTTGGTATACATGGCTTCATCATATCCGGTTATATGCATAAAAGCGTAATTGTTACGTAATAAACCCGGCCTGCGGTTGGTAGCGATCAATGCGGCCTCAATAGCCAATGTACCTGAGCCGCACATGGGATTGATAAAAGGCGAGAGCCGGTTCCATTTAGTTGACAGGATAGTGGCAGCGGCCAATGCCTCGAGCATAGGCGCTTTTCCGGGTAATTTCCGGTACCCATGTTTGGCCAGTGTTTCGCCGGAAGTATCTAAAAATATTTCGGCTTCTTCATGTTTCCAGAATAAATACACAACCGCCCCGGATTGTTCCGAACCGGTGGAGGGGCGTTTGCCTGTCTCGTTCCGCATCCGGTCAACAATGGCATCTTTCACCCGTAAATTAGCGAAAAGGTTGGTTTGGATGGAGGTATGGTATACATTACTCGTTACTGAAAAATAACCATCCGGATCTATCAGTTTTTCCCAATGAAGGGTAAGCAGATTGTCATACAACTCATCAGGACTATTACAGGTAAAGGTTTTCAGCGAATACATTACCTGGCTGGCACAGCGCAGGTTGAGGTTTAAGCGGATACAGTCTTCCACCGTCCCCTCCAATTCTACCCCGGTTTGAAATGAACGGGTAACGGAAAATCCCAATTCAATAACCTCGGCCTGTAAAGCAGGCGATAACCATTTGTGACAGGTAATAATAATACGGCTGGGGGTAGTAAATACTTGCATTCATACAAACATAAGTGAATATTCCGGCTGCTTAAAATGTGCCTGCCGGATACTGTTTAAGGGGTAGATGTCAGGTGTTTGACAACAAACCGTTTTTTGTTGGATTTGCCGCTTTGTCTGAAATGCTTTTGACCCTTACCCACAAAAAGGAACCCCTGTAGAAACAGGGGTTGAACCAAAACTAACTGCTATATGAAAAGAATTAAGATTTATTCGTTCACAGGAAAAGGATCACCCGTATATCCACGGTCCATTGTTTCCAGCGACTCCGGCTGCTGTTTACTGAGTCTATACAAAAAGCGCAATATGAAGCCAGTAGCAGACATGACAATGATTGAAATAACTGTATCTGTTTCCATAAAATATTTAACCAAAGTTGCAAACAATCAACTGCTATGTTGTTACACATCTATGTGAAAAACTTGCATAATTCTCACATCAACTGCTACCCTACTTATCTTTTAATATTATTTATGCGAATCAAGGGTTAAAGAATAATAATATTTTTTCCTTATAGTTATCGGATAGGTATTAACCCCAGCTTTTAAGCTGGGGGATGAGCATAACCCAAATGATTTAGGGCTTCAGCCCTGATTGGGTCTGAAATTAATGGCAAACCAGTCATGGCTAAAGCCTGTTTGACTGTATTGAGTTGCCCCAGCTTAAAAGGGCACTGAATCATGTAAAGGGACAAGGTTATTTTGATGAAGATAATTCATTAACTGCTAAAGAAAT
>JAYTOS010000088.1:0-11532 GCA_043747705.1 Bacteroidota bacterium | reverse complement strand
AATGGATACTTCATCAAGGTCAATGGCGTCTACTTCTTCGCGGGTGAGTTCACCGTCGGCACCGCGGTTAAAAACAAAATCACGTTCACCATCTTCCATTAATGATACAAATGCGAAAGTGGTAAAATGATGGTCATCCAGTATTATCCAGCGGGTAGATACACCAAATTCCTCCATCACATTCACTAACTGTTTGCCAAACGGATCGTTGCCTACTTTAGCCGCCAGTTCTACTGTGCCACCCAGTGCTGCAATTGCGGCGGCAACATTGGTAGGAGCACCTCCCGGTTTTTTTAAAAAATTATTCCCTGCTGATAATGATTTGCCTTTATCAATACAGATCATATCAATCAATGCCTCGCCGATACAAAGTATTTTCATGGTTAACCCTCCCGGCCCCGATGTGCGAGGCCCTTTTTAATATTCAAAATCTAAATCAATGCCCACCACCTATTGGCATCACCAAATCATCATCTGTATGCTTCACTGTTTTTATCAGCATTGTTGCCAGGCAGGCTATCAATAATAATACACCTCCAAAACTGATGGCCTTGCCGGGGTCGTTATCTAAAAAATGATTCAGCACATATCCGAAGGTGGTGGTTTGCAGGATCATGGGAATCACGATCATCATATTAATGATGCCCATATAAACGCCATACCTTTCTTTGGGAATATTGTGTACTACCATTAAATACGGTATGCCCATCATACTGGCCCAGGCAATACCGAAACCCGTCATAGGAGCAAATAACAGGTATTTATTTTCTATGTGTGGGAAAATGAGCAGGCCTACACCTGCTAATAATAAGCAGGACATATGTACCGCTTTCGGACTGTATTTTTTTGCCAGGAAAACCAATCCAAATGCGGATAAGAAAGTAATCACATTATACCATCCGTTAACTAATCCTGCCCAGCCCACTGCTTCTTCGTATAATTTAGGATCTTTTGATGGTGAGGTTTTCCAAACCGATTGCGCGATACTTTTAGATGCGTTCTGCCAATAACAAAACAAGGCATACCATTGAAATAAATACACGAGGGCCAATTGCCACATTACCCGGGGCATATCTTTAATGGCATGGGCAATTTCAATAAAGGGGCCAAATAGTGTTCGTTTATTGGCTTTCAAAGCTGCCAGTTCTTCTGCACTGGGCGGGATCTCAGGTGTTTTGGTAATTGACCATAACACCGATGAGATAGAGCAAATTGATCCCAGGAAAAAAGAACCGAATACCCAATAAGGAATCTGTCCATGTGTTTGTTTAAGAAAACTTACTTTCTGAAAAGCAAATAATGAAATATTAGCGAGCGTAATACCGAGGCCGGTAAAAAAACTCTGGGTTAAAAAGCCGGTTGCCATTTGTGATGGCGGCAGCTTGTCGGCAATAAATGCCCTGTACGGTTCCATGGCGGTATTATTGGCTGCATCCAGCACCCATAATAAGCCGCCGGCCATCCATAAGCTACTGCTGAAAGGGTAAATGAAAAGGCATAAACTGCAAAACAATGCACCGATAAAAAAATAAGGCTTGCGGCGGCCGAAGCGCGGATGCCATGTTTTATCACTCAAAGCACCGATGATAGGTTGTATCAATAATCCGGTCATCGGGCCGGCTAAATTCAGTAAGGGGATCTGATCAGGTTTGGCACCTAAAAAGTCATAAATGGGGTTCACAGCACTTTGCTGCAACCCAAAACTGTATTGTATGCCGAAGAACCCAACATTCATATTAATGATCTGCCAGAAACTAAGGCGGGGTTTGAATAATGACATAGCAATCGGCTGGTTAAGTGTTTCTAAAAATAATGAATAGATATTGTAATAAATACACAGTCAGCCAGGTGCCGGTAAATTAAACTTAGCTGACAACGTTGCCGGGAACGATTGCGTAGAAAAAAAAGCATTTTCCCTCTTTCTATTGTCTTTATAAGTGTAGAATTGGTTAGTTATCAAGTAGCTGTAAGCCTTTCAACGGGATTACCCCGCATCTTGATATAGAATAATTCGATCATATTTAACGATTTTTTGTAAAAACTGCTTGCCATGTCCATTAAACAAGAACATTGCTGTGTTTGTACAACATTTTTTTTGTGCACTAATCTCCATCCTTTTTTACTCCCAGGGCGGCGTAAAGCAGCAAATCATTTGCAAAATCTTATTGAACAACTATTAACTCTTTTACCGGGACATACCCGGTTTCTTTGTTTTATAAACTCAAATAACATCATTACAAAAACTGCATTATGACAAGGATCTTAAAACGTATGGGGATATGTGTACTGGTTACGCTCTTTTTCTGTGCTCAAACACAGGTGTTTGCACAGGTTGTACAGGTAACAGGTACAGTTACCTCATCTGATAAACTGCCTCTCGCGGGTGTAACTGTTAGTGTAAAAGGAACTAAAACTGCTACCACCACAAATGCGCTGGGTGAGTATAAGATATCTGTTGATAAGAAAACCGGAACCTTGGTTTTTTCATCAACAGGATTTGTCGGCTATGAATCTGCCGTTAACGGACGCAATGAGGTGCGGGTTGAATTAATTCAGGATGTTAAAGCGTTGGATGATGTGGTTGTTATCGGCTATCAAACCATCAGAAGAAAAGACCTGGTTGGGGCTGTTGCTTCAATAAGTTCGAAGGATCTGAAAGATATCCCACTCAATTCAGCTGCTGAAGCGATTACCGGTAAATTGGCCGGTGTGCAGGTGTCTTTATCTGAAGGTGCCCCGGGTGCTGACGTAGATATCTTTATCCGTGGACGTAACTCTATCACCCAAAGCGGTTCCCCGCTATATATTGTTGATGGTATACAGGTTGAAAACGCGCTCTCAATACTTTCTCCGCAAGATATTCAGTCAATAGATGTACTGAAAGATGCCGCATCTACCGCTATATATGGTGCGAGGGGTTCTAACGGCGTTATTCTGATCACCACCAAGGGAGGAAAAAATACCGGGGGCAAAACAACTGTTCAGTACAATGCTTTTGTTGGCTTTAGTAAATTGTCCAAGGAGCTTGACCTGATGGACCCATACAATTTTGTTTTATGGAGTTATGAAAGGGCAAAATATACAGAGAATCCAACAGATACTTCTGTTGCCGCCCAATATATTAAAAGGATGAGCAACTATGATACGATTGCAAAGACCTATCAAAACTATGCAAGTCCTGAAAACTGGCAGAACAGGGTATTGGGGCGAAATGCTTCACAGATGACACATAATATTTCTGTAACCGGTGGTTCTGCCGTAACGCAGTATAACCTTAGTGTAACAGTTAATAAACAGGATGGGTTACTGATCAATTCTAACTATGACAGGAAATTAGCCAGTTTCCGTTTTGATCACCAGGCTTCTGCAAATTTAAAAGTAGGTTTCAATGTGCGTTACAATGAACAGATAGTAGGTGGTGCCGGAACCTCTGATATTGGCGGAGCTGGTACCAACAGGTTAAGACAATATGTACGTTACAGGCCTTTTCTGCTTCCGGGCCAGGGAGAAGATTTTTATGATCTGTCACTCGATGCCAACAGTCCTGGTAATGGTCTGAACCTTGTAAACCCTTTGCAGATGGCAGCTGCGGAATACAGGGTGCGTAATGTAACTTCTTACAATTATAACGGATACCTAAATTATGCATTTAATAAACTGTTCTCGTTCAAAAGCACATTTGGGTATGATGTAAATAAGACAAGCTCTTATGGATATGATGATACACTTACATCCAATTCAAGGAACTTTAACAGGCTACCTGTACTTACATTAGGTACTGTTGACAGGATCACTATCAATAACTCGAATGTTTTCACTTATTCTAATCCTTCCTTATACAAATCGAAGCATAGCCTTGATGTGTTGGTTGGACAGGAGATCTATCAAACCAATACAAAAACAAACAACCTTGAAGTAAGGTATTTTCCTGTTGGAACAAAACCAGAACTTGCCTTTGCGAATTTAGGCCTGGCAACACCACCGGCAGGTTTGGCGCAGCCGAAACCTTCTTCTACAGAAATCAATACAACACAATTGTCTTTTTTTGGAAGGGTTAACTATAGCTATGATAAAAAATACCTGTTAACACTCAATTTCAGGGCCGATGGATCATCATTATTCGGTCCGGATTACAGTAGCCTGATTGCATCAACGGATCCAAAAAACCGGAAATGGGGTTATTTCCCGTCTGCTTCGGCAGCATGGAGACTTTCACAGGAGGATTTCATGAAAAATATAACGTTTATCAATGATGCTAAAGTGAGAATGAGTTACGGACAGTCAGGAAACAACCGCATTGCCGCGTATGGTTACACAACAGGTTATGCACCGCCATCAAATGGCGGATATGGTATTAATGATGTGTTGAATTATACCTTAACACTGCCATCAAGGTTAGGTAACCCATTCATCCAGTGGGAGTCTTTAACTTCTGAGAACATAGGATTAGACCTCGGGTTATTTAAAAATAGGCTGACATTAACCCTGGATGTGTATTCTAACACAACCAAAAACCTGTTGATTGAAAATAAAATACCGCCTACTTCAGGATATACCACACAATACCAGAACGTAGGAACAACCAGGAACAGAGGTGTAGAATTACAATTAGGCGCAACTGTGATGAGGACAAAAGATTTCAGCTGGAATGCGAATTTCAATATTGCCTTCAACAAGAACAAGATCATCAGCCTGGGATCACAATCATTATTCACAGCCAACTCTGGCTGGTTTAGTTCTACAGCCAATCCTGATGATTATTTATTAAAAGTTGGGGATGAGATCGGTGCTATTTACGGATTGAAAACTGATGGATTTTATAACGTAAATGATTTTAACACTACCAATTATGTGAATGCCACTAATAACGCAAGGTATCCAACACTGTTATACCAGTACACATTAAAACCAGGCGTGGCGAATGCGGCACCTGTTCTCTCAACAGGCCTGGCTTCTCCCGGACTTATCAAATATGTGGATATGAACGGAGATGGGAAAATTTCACTGGATGGCGACAGGACAGTGATAGGACATGCATTACCTAAGTTCACCGGCGGCTTTAGCCAACAGTTCTCTTATAAGAATTTCGATGCGAGTATTTTCTGTATTTTCTCTTATGGAAATGATGTATACAATGCCAATAAGCTTGAGTTTGCAACCGCCTATGGCGTAGACCAGAATATGCTGGCGCTCAATAATGACCGCTGGAAATATATAGATGCAAGTGGTAACCTTGTTCAAAAGCAGATTGATGCTTCAACTGCTATTGGTATAGCACCAGATCAGCTGGCAGCACTTAACGCGAATGCTAAAATCTGGCAGCCAAGCTTAAGCACCAATGGTTTTATTCCAAGTTCTTATGCGATTGAAGATGGATCTTATCTGAGGATTAGCAATATCACACTCGGATATACGTTACCGCAAAAAATAATACAAAAGATCAGGATCGCTTCGCTGCGTATATATGCAACTGCGAATAACCTGGCTACCATTACCGGTTATTCAGGATACGATCCCGATGTAAATACAAGACGTAATTCGCCATTAACACCCGGCGTTGATTATGGCTCCTATCCACGTGGGCGTACTTTTGTATTCGGAGTAAACGTATCATTTTAAAATTGTATAAACATTTGTTATGAAACATATATCAATCAAACTACAGAAGATCACAGCAGTGCTCCTTTTTACAGTAGTAATACTGACTGCGGTTTCCTGCAAGAAATATTTATCACCGGCACCATTGTCTACCATTGATCCCAGTATCGTTTTCAATAATGTGCCTAATGCGAAAGCTGCAGTAATGGGCGCTTACCTTTCTATGGCCGGCGACTTTGCATACGGCATAAGGGCAAGTTATTATTATGCGTATGATGATGACTGTATCATGGGTGGAGGTTCGGCATTAAGCTCGGCCCGTCATGAAGAAGCGCATTACACATTGTCTGCGGCGAATACAGATATTGTGAATACATTTAACCAGTTCTATGCCGGTATTGAAAGGGCCAATAATTGTATTTATTTTATCCCTAAAATGCCCCAGTATAGCAGTGGCAGTGATGCAGATAAAACAGAACTGCAAAGATTGCTTGGTGAATCTTTGTTAATAAGAGCGCAATTATATTATGAATTGGTACGTATTTGGGGCGATGTACCTGCACAGTGGGTTCCATCAGTATTTGTTCCCGACCTTTTTCTCGGAAGAACAAGCCGCGACACGATCTATAACCGTATTCTCGCAGACTTAACCACTGCAAAACCACTACTCCCATGGAGAACAAGCGTACCGCAGGACGAGCGTTTTACAAAAGGCACGGCAATGGCATTACGCGCGAAGATTGCATTGTTTGCCGGTGGATATTCGTTAAGACAGAATGGCCAGGTGTCCAGATTGCCTAATTATCTTGATTATTATACGATAGCCAAAACAGAAACAGATACACTTATCAGCAGAAGAGACCAGCATACACTTTTTTCAGGTGGATATAAATCTTTCTGGAAAGATGTGATCGATGCACATAAAGCAGTGGATGTAAACGGTGAACTGATTATGCAGGTAGCTATGGCAAATGGCACCAACTCTGATAGTAAATTAGGTGCACAAAATGGCACCAAGATCAATGGGGTAGGTGGATCGCTAGGAAACATGACCCCCACTTATTTTTACCAGTTTGATTCTACAGACGTAAGAAGAGATGTAACATTTGTACCGTTTGAAGTAGTTCGTGATGTGTATGGAAGAGGACATGCAAGTAATAGTAACTATGACGGTAAATTCAGAAGAGATTGGATTACCAGTCCCAGTTATTATATGAGTTCCGGTGTAACTACAGGTACTAATCCGGTAACACTTACCCCAGCATCTAATACGGCTATACAGAACTTTCAGTTAAACTGGCCATTGATCAGGTTCTCGGATGTATTGCTGATGAATGCAGAAGCAGATAATGAATTGAATAACGGCCCAAGTGTAAATGCTGTTTCTTATTTTAAAGAAGTAAGTCAAAGAGGACATGGCGGTAACGCAGTACTGGTGCCTGTAGTACCTACCGATAAAACAGGGTTCTTCCAATTACTGGTAAGAGAAAGGGGACTGGAATTTGGCGGAGAAGGCATACGTAAATATGATCTGATCAGGTGGAACCTCCTGAATACTGCTTTAACAGAAACAAAAGCTAACCTTACAAGATGGGCTGCGGGAACTGCTATGGTGGCACCTACTTATATGGCACCTCCACCGGCTTACACGCTTACAAATACCTTACCTGCTTTCATGTATTTTTATCAGAATGCATTAGCCACCGACAGCCAGATATGGGCAAACTCATTCTATAAACCAACACCTGCAACAGCACCGCTCGACCCAACCGTTACACCACTGGCAGTAATTCCAACGGCCAACAGGGTGGCATGGTATACTAATGCTAATATAACAACAACGTATGTGAACTATCTTGGCTTTGGTTTTGTGGCTGGTAAGAGCGAATTATATCCACTACCCCAAGCCTCTCTGGATGCGAATTTTAATTTGAAACCACAGAACCCGGGCTATTAATATATTCGACAAAGCATACTGATTTATATTACATGAGGCTGCCAGTTCATGGCAGCCTTATGTTTGATAGTAATAAATGCATTATATAATAAAAGATCCCATGAACAAAAAATACATATTCAACCGGGTACTTCTGTTAGCAGGAACCATAGCATGCATGTGTTTCATTATTGCACCACAGAAAAAAATTAAAGTGTGGATGATCGGAGATTCTACCATGTGTTATTATGGTCCCGAAAGGACACCACTTACCGGATGGGGTATGCCATTTGCTGTTTTTTTTGACTCAACCGTTCAGGTTAATAATATGGCACGGGGAGGAAGAAGTACACGGACCTTTATTAGTGAGATCCGCTGGCAACCCATTTCGGATAGTTTACAGGAAGGCGATTATGTACTGATTCAGTTTGGTCATAACGATGAGGCAAAAGAAGAGAAATACAAAGACAGGTATACAACACCGGAGGACTATCGAAATAACCTGATCAGGTTTATCAGGGAAACAAAAAATAAAAAAGCATTTCCGGTTTTGATCACACCAGTGAGCCGTATGCGGTTCGACAAAGAAGGTAAAGCATTGGAAACACATACTGAATATACTGCCATAATGCTCGAAGTTGCCAGGCAACAGAATGTACCTGTAATAGACCTTGATAAAGAAAGCAGGGACCTGTATCAGAAACTTGGTGTGGAAGCCACAAAATTATTATTTATGCAGCTTGAACCCGGGGAACATCCATTTTATCCTCAAGGTTCAAAAGATAATACCCATTTCAATGAACTGGGTGCCCGTAAAATGGCCCAAATAATACTGGCAGATATCCGTTCTTTAAAACTTGAACTGGCCCAACACGTGGTTGTGAGAAATGCCAAATAGGCTATTGATGAAAATAAATAGTTGTATAAAAACGGCTTTTAATGAACTTCAGAAACTATAACGCGTATTATATTTACTTCTAAAGAACAGATGGCATGAGAACACTAACCTGTTTACAACCTCATGAATTAACTTATCTCGAAGCAGTAGATCCGGTGCTCAAGAAAGGAAATACCATTCTCAAAATAAAACGTATCGGTATTTGCGGCACCGACCTTCATGCCTATGAAGGCACACAACCTTTCTTCACTTATCCAAGAATTTTAGGGCACGAACTTGCAGGAGAAATTATGGAAACAAGTGATGCGGAAGGTTTTGAACAAAGAGAAAAAATAACCATCATCCCTTATTTCAATTGCGGCTACTGTATTGCCTGTCGTAATGGTAAACCAAATTGTTGTGTAACGCTGAACGTATGTGGTGTACATGTGGATGGTGGGATGAGTGAGTATCTTTCTGTTCCGTCTTATTCACTGGTACATGGACAAGGACTTAGCTTAGATGAACTGGCACTCGTAGAACCACTGGCCATTGGTGCACACGGCATAGGGCGTGCAGGTGTTCAACCCGGTGAATTTGCACTGGTGATAGGTGCTGGACCTATCGGCGTGGCCACTATGGCGTTTGCTGTGATAGCCGGTGCACAGGTAATTGCGATGGATGTAAATAAGCACCGTTTATCTTTTTGCCAGAAACAATTGAATATCCAATATACAATAAATGCCATGGATACCGATGTGCTGCAGCAATTAAAGGCTATCACAAATAATGATATGCCAACGGTAGTGATTGATTGTACAGGAAACGAAAAGGCCATTAAGAATGCGTTTCAATATATGGCGCATGGGGCGAGATATGTATTGATTGGTTTACAGAAAGATGATATTAGTTTTAACCATCCTGAATTTCACAAACGGGAAGCTACCCTCATGAGCAGCAGGAATGCAACGCGGGATGATTTTAATTACGTGATCAACAGTATGAGAAAAGGATTGGTTAATCCCGCAACTTTTATTACGCACAGGGTAGCGTTTGAAAATCTGGCAACAACCTTTGCCACATTTTCAGATCCGGCATCAGGCGTTATTAAAGCGATAGTTGAAATGGATTGAGTAATAAAATTTCAATAAGAGAAAAACGGAGTAAAAGAGATAAAACACTTCCGCTTTTACTCTTTTTCTCCGTTTTTCTCTTATCGAAAAAATACTAATCATGCCCCTACCCAAAAATACTATCCTCTTCGCAACCCTGCTTTTTTCATGCACAATGCACGCGCAGCAAAATAAAACGATACCCTTTGTTTCAAAAGTGTGGGTAGCGGATAAGGGTAATGGTACCTATCAAAACCCGGTATTGAATGCCGATTATTCTGATCCTGATGCGATAAGGGTGGGCGATGATTACTACCTTGTTTCCTCTTCATTTGAAGCTATTCCCGGCTTGCCCATTTTACATTCAAAGGACCTTGTTAGCTGGACCATCATTGGTCATGCATTAAAACGGCAACCACCTTTCGAACATTTTTCTATACCGCAACATGGTAGTGGTGTTTGGGCGCCTGCTATCCGTTATCATAACGGCGAATTTTATATTTATTATCCCGATCCCGATTTTGGTATTTATGTTACCAAAACAAAAAACCCGGCTGGTAGTTGGTCTGACCCTGTATTGGTGCAAGCCGGAAAAGGATTGATAGACCCATGCCCCTTATGGGATGATAACGGGAATGTGTACCTGGTTCATGCATGGGCCGGAAGCCGGGCAGGTATTAAAAGCATTATCACCATACATACAATGAATAGTGACGGTAATAAAGTATTGGATGATGGCGTGATTGTATATGATGGGCATGAAACCGATCCAACTATTGAAGGCCCTAAATTGTATAAACGAAATGGGTACTATTATATTTTCGCGCCGGCCGGTGGTGTGTCAACGGGATGGCAATTGGTACTTAGGTCAAAAAATATCTATGGTCCTTATGAAAGAAAGGTGGTAATGGACCAGGGAAAAACAAGTATTAACGGCCCTCACCAGGGTGCCTGGGTTAATACGCAGAACGGCGAAGATTGGTTCCTTCATTTTCAGGATAAAGGCGTGTATGGCCGCGTGGTTCATCTGCAACCCATGCAATGGATAAAAGATTGGCCGGTAATTGGTATAGATACCGATGGTGATGGAAAGGGTGAGCCCGTGCTCACTTATCAAAAACCCAATGTTGGTAAAACATGGCCCCTGCAAACACCTGCCGATAGCGATGAATTCAATGATATAAAATTGGGTAAGCAATGGCAATGGCAGGCCAATGCAAAAGGCAGCTGGTCGTTTATGAATGTAAGTAATGGATCGCTGCGTTTGTATTCTGATAAGTACTCCGACAGCGCTAAAAATCTTTGGCAGGTACCGAATGTATTATTACAAAAATTACCTTGCGAAGCGTTCAGCGTAACCACCAAGTTAACCTTCAGGCCCAATACCAAGCTTGAGAATGAAAAAGCAGGATTAGTAATGATGGGATTCAGTTATGCCAACCTTGCATTGGTAAATAAAAAAGATGGTATTTACCTGGCCTATACTGTTTGTAAGGATGCCGTAAAAGAAAAAATTGAAACAGAACAACTCATTCAGAAAATGACCACAGCTACTGTTTATTTGCGTGTAATGGTTACAAATGGTGCAAAATGCAGGTTCAGTTACAGTATAGACGGGCAGGCTTTTACAGATATTGATGATCTGTTCCAGGCAGAAGTAAGCAGGTGGATAGGAGCCAAAGTGGGCCTGTTCTGTACACGTACAACCCAAACAAATGATTCAGGTTTTGCAGAAATAGATTGGTTCAGGGTAGAACCTATTCAATAAAAAACGATCAATGAAAAAACTACTTTGTATGGTAATGACTCTCGCGGTAACTTTTATCGCAGGAGCACAAACCCGTTTTATCACCGTATCAAAAGATGGCAGTGGTAATTACACAACCGTGCAACAGGCTTTCGATGCTGTGTCGCTGAATAACCGGAAAAAAGTGGTGATCTATATTAAGAAAGGAATTTATAAAGAGAAACTTCATCTCGACTCAACCAAAAATTTTGTTACACTGAAA
>JAYTOS010000087.1:0-6844 GCA_043747705.1 Bacteroidota bacterium | reverse complement strand
AAGCTGATATTATCCAGCGCTTTAAACTGCGCTGTCTGGTGTTTGAAAGAAACATTTTTAAATGACAGGTATTCGATATCGCCAATATGCTCTGGTGTTACAGGTGTTGGCTCAGATGGCTTCTCCATCAAATTATGAAAATTATTGAGAGAGGCTTCTGCTTCCCTGTAAAATAAAATGATATTGCCTATTTCCTGCAATGGGCCGAAGATGAAAAAAGAATAAAAAGTTAATGTCAACACCTGGCCCGCTGTTATCTGGCCGCCAAACACCAGCCAGAACAAAGTGAACATAATAATCTGCCGCAATAAATTAACAAAAGTACCCTGGATAAAACTAAGGGTACGGATACTTTTTACTTTTCTTAATTCAAGCCCTAAAATTTTGTAAGTATTTTTATTCAGCCTGTCAATTTCCTGGCCGGTAAGGCCCAGGCTTTTTACCAGTTCTATATTCCGCAAACTCTCTGTGGTACTACCTGCCAGCATGGTAGTTTCTTTTACAATGTTTTTCTGAATTACTTTAATCTTCTTACTCAGGAAACTGGTGAGTAATGATAAAAAGATGATCCCTACAACATAAATAGGCATGATGGCCCAATGTAACCTGAACGAATAAATGGAAATAAAAACAATCCCCACTAAAATGCTGAACAATACATTGATGAATGAGATGATAAACCTTTCTGTATCTGACCTTACCTTGGTTAATATAGAAAGGGTTTCACCGCTCCGCTGGTCTTCAAAATCCTGGTAAGGAAGTTTCATGGAATGCCTTAACCCATCAGTAAAAATTTTTGCACCAAATTTTTGCACAACGACGTTGCTGAAATAATCCTGGAAAGCTTTGGCTATCCTCGACACCATCGCTACGCTGATTAATATGCCCAAAAAACCCATTACGCCCCAGATAAAATCAGACTGCGACCGTACGCCGGTAACAATAAACTTGTTATGGTCAAAGTAACCAACCTCATGTGGATGGATACCATACTTATCAAGTAATCTTCCAAAAAAATAGGGGTCAAGCATGGAAAATGACTGGTTAATGGCAGCTAATAACAGCGCAAGTGCCACCAGCCATTTATAGGGGCTCAGGTATCGTAATAGTAATTTCATTAAGTAGTTGTTTGGTAAAGAGTAATAGTTATCAATTTCCGTACAAATTTCTAAAAACTGACAAAGTTTCTATTATATGACGGATAAGCTTGCTAATTCCTGCTGGAAGAGCGCAATTTTTGCCTGAAAATCAATTTTTTTACGAAAAAGGTATTGTTTGATATAGACATCTTTAGATATGCGTTAAATAATGGATTACACACATATATATTTATTCGGTAAGGCACTGACGATTACACATTCTGTGAATATCTATATTTGTTTATAACTTTAGTGAACCAAATTATTATATTAAAGAAAAATTATATTAATAAGCCTTGAAATCAAAAAACTACAACGATACACTGCAACAAATAAAAATGCTGATACGGGCATGGCATTACCGATTGCAGGAGAACCCCAATGAAATATCATTCATTATTGAAAATGCTGGACCAGGGGATACGCTTATTGACATTGGTGCAAATAAAGGAGGTTTTTTATACTGGATGATCAATAGGGCGGGGAATAAAGGAACGGTAATAGGATTTGAGCCTCAGAATTTTTTATATTTTTTTCTGAAAAAATATTTTTCAGGTAATAAATATTCTCAGGTTATTATTGAACCCTATGCGGTTTCTGATAAAGAAGAAATAGCCAGCATGATAATTCCTGAGAATGGAAAATCATCATCTCCGGGAGCGTCGATCCATTTTACCTTGGAAGTTGGCTCGTCTGCTAAAATAGAACCTGTTAAGACAATGAGCCTGGATCAGTATTGCACATTGAATAATGTAAAACCAAAACTGATCAAAATTGATGTGGAAGGACATGAATTGAAAGTTATTAAAGGAGGGTTGCAAATACTTGCTTTATACAAACCAAAACTCATCCTGGAATGCGAAGCTCTCCAGGTAGGCAGATCCAGCGTAAAAGCAACCTTTGATCAAATCATTTCTCTTGGATACAAAGGATTCTTTTTTTTCAAGGGTGCAAGATTGGATATTCTGAATTTTGACCCCGAAAAGCATCAGCCAGAAAGATTTACCGGAAAAAAAAGCATTGAATATTGTTCTAACTTTTTCTTCTTTTGAAAAAAACAGAACCGGAGCAAAGAAAGAGTAGTAAAAAATATTAACCTTTTATAATGAACGATGACCAGAAATTAGTATCTATTGTTATGGAGAAATCAGACATTATCGCTTCTGCAAGAGAATTTTTCAGCCTGCTGAACGACTTCTTTGACAAAGTGTATGTGCTCACCGTGGCATCATCCACAGAGCGACAAAAAGAATTTGCGGAGGTGATGGAAGGGCTCAATTACCAGTTTTTTTACGGAACAGACAAGCGTACCCTTGAAATCGATGACCTGGAAAAAAAAGGGATATACAACCAGGAGCTTTCGAGAAAGGCACAGCGGTATGGGAAAAGCATGACCACTTCCGAGGTCGCCTGTTCTTTGGGGCATTGCCATATTTATGAGGACATCATCGCAAACAATGTGCAACGTGCGTTGATTTTTGAAGATGATGTATTCCCGCTTCTACAAAACATTCCTCTTTTTGAAGAGATGCTGAAGTTGCTTCCGGCTGATTGGCAGATTTTTTATTTTGACTATAACAAGAATGAAACAACAGTTCCTTTCAAAAGAGCCATTTACCGTGTGCAGCATTTTCTTGGATTTTTAAAAATGGACCATAGGACGATCTGCAATCTTTTTCCAAAGAGAATAAATGTATTTTGGCAGAAATCAGGGTTCCATGACTATACGGATGCTTATGCAGTGACTCTGGAAGCTGCCAAAAGATTACGGGAGCTGCAGCGCCCAATCACCATGACATCGGATAATTTGCTAGCAAATGCCATCACGAAAAATCATTTGAAAGGATATATTCCCGTACCGAAATTATTTGCACAGAAATCAGTTGGCAATTCAGCATCTATTGAATCGATGATTGAAAGATTTGTAAAAACAAAACCCGGATAAAACAATTAAATTGTAAGCAATTTTATCGTTCACCTAATATTATCTATCTGTGTCAACGCCTTGTCTTATCTGCCAGAATACCGCAGGAAACGAACTGGTCGAATTGAAAGAGCTCCAGTTAGGACTTGGAGAAAATTTCACCTATCAATTGTGCGGCAACTGTAATTCCATGCAATTGTTGAATCCGCCGGCTGATTTTACAAAGTATTACCCTGTTGATGAATATTATTCTTTCTCGCACGGGATTAAAACATTGAATCCGCCCGGTTACCTGCGAACCGCGAAAACAAAATATCTTTTGTATGGCGAGCATGGTTTACTGGGCTCACTTCTTTCCATCGGTTATAAAATTCCTGATTTCACGCAGTGGATGAAAGAACTGGACGCCGGTTTAAACGATGCTATTCTCGATGTGGGTTGCGGCGATGGAATGTTATTGAACAGGCTGTACAGGATGGGTTTTACAAACCTCACGGGCATCGATCCGTTTGCAAGCGAAGAAAAAGATTTGGGTGCGGTAAATATCTTTAAAAAACCGATCGAAGAACTGAACGGTAAATTTGATGGGATCATGATGCATCATGTACTGGAACACATCGCCGATCCATTGAAAGCATTAAGGAAAGCGCATAGCCTGCTGAATGAAAACAGGTCGCTGCTCGTACGTATTCCTGTGATGGGTAATTACGGCTGGCACAAATACCGCGAGTTCTGGGCAGGACTGGATGCGCCACGTCATATTTTTATTCCCTCGGAAAAAGGCATGCGTATATTGGCTGAAAATGCCGGGTTCGAACTGATAAAAATAGAATACGATACGGTTGATTACCTGATCTGGTGCAGCGAACAGTATAAAAACGGAATGTCGCTGTATGCGCCCGGCAGCCATATGCTGGATAAGAAAAACAGCAGTTTCTCAAAAGAGCAGATCAGCGGGTATAAAAAAATACTGGCGAAAGAAAATGCAAACAACAATGGAGATACCGCAGCATATTATTTGAAACGCAAATAATCATCCACGCTTCGCGCGGCCTTGTTTTAAAATTTCGATAAACTGACTAACAGCGCTTTTTTTAGAGAGCCTGAATAATTCTTTCCTGAAGCGGCACATAAAAAATACGAGGGAGAAAGCGTAAAAAGCTCGCTCTTTTGTTTTATACAACTTTAGCATTTTTGTATAAAAAGGCTGGTATTCTGCCCGTTCGGAAGATTGCATGTACTCGATCCATTGCAACTGTTTTTGATAAGCAACGTAACGTTCTGTTTTTTTGCGCCTCGCTTGTTTCTGTGGGATAGTAGTTGAAAAAGAACTTTCGTGTTGCCTGTACAATGTCAATGTTTCATCAAAATATTTTATGCCGCCGTGTAAGAATGCCTGATACGTCATCCATGTATCGTGGTGGACGGGTGAGGGGATTGGTAAGGCAGTTTCCAATAGTTTTCTCGTAACCATCATGCCATGCCCCCAAACGCAACTGTAGAGGATGTAACAACGGCTGTCGTTGCCAGAATACATATTGCGGAACGAGGATAATTTTTTGTGAAGGCTATTGCCTTTCTCATCGGTCAACAAGGAGTCTGTGTAAATGAGATTTGAATTTCCGATCGCCTCTGCCATTTTTTCGATTTTATTTTCGAGCCATACATCGTCCTGATCAGAAAACGCGATCAATGAACCTTTTGATTGGGAAGCAGCAAAACCGAAATTACTGGTTAAGCCGAAATTTACTGGTTGGTAAAATATTATTACACGCGCATCATTTTCATAACGCTTTAAAAGCTGAGGGGTGCTGTCGGAGGAAGCATCGTCGGAAATGATCAGCTCGAGCGGGGAATAAGATTGGCGTAAAATTGAATCGACTTGTTCTTCAATAAACTGTTCCCCGTTATAAGTGCATAGCACTACTGAGACGAGTGGCTTTTCCATGGGATAAATATAGGCACACAAAGACACGGTTGTTGATGTAGGTTGAAAAATTTTATTGAATGCAACTCTTTGCCCAGACCAATAAACAGGTTAAGTAATCAGCACAAACCGTGTCTTTGTATCTTTGTACGCCAATTTATTTCTGCAATATATAATTCCGGTAATCAAACGGCCTCACCCCTGTCCACTTCTCCATGAAATTTTTAAAGCGGTCTTTCAGTGGTAAGTTGTTGTAAGAAAGATCGTAATCGAATTTCCAGTTCATATTGAGAATACGATCGTGCATGATCTCTGGGTGTATTCCTGTAAATTTATCCAGTGCGTTGATCTGCGAATAATCAAAATCGCCTGAGTTTATTTTTACAAATTCATCGGTAACGATTCCGCCGTCCCAAAAATTTCCCAGGTGTACTGTTTTGTCCATCATTGTTTTGGGTGGCCTTACCCAGCCATAATGATACATGTATGCATCCAGCGCTTTCACTTTTAATTTCTGATCATCTTCTTTTCTAAAACCCTGCGCATCACGGTATGAGTAGATGGCAGGGTTATTCCGCACAATACGTATTTCGTTGCGGTACCACCGCGATGAAGTGGCAACATAATCATACGAACCGTAAAAATGTTTGTATTTGAATAAAAGACCGTCTACTTCGGCATGATCTTTCCAGCGAAGCATGCCTTCTTTTACCGTATCATGGTATTGTTCATGCAATACTTCATCGCCCTGGATATAGATACACCAGTCGGGGTTGCCGGTAATGGCACGGAAAGCTTTATTGGTTTCATCGGCCAATACGGCGCCACCTTCGCGCAGGCTGGTATCCCAAACCGTATCAATAATGCGTATTTTTTCTGAACCCATTCTGCTGATCAATTGCCGGGTATCATCTGTTGAATCACCCACTGCCACAATAATTTCATCACATAAAGGAAGAATAGAACGGATGGCTTCTGCCACCGGGTAATCAAATTGTACTGCATTCTTAATGAACGTAAAGCCAGTCACTTTCATAAACCAAAGATACAACGGGAGGTTTGGAGTTTGGCGTTTGGGGTTTGGAGTTGTTAAATGTTTCCACAACACCAAACCGCTAACCCGCCTGGTGTTTTCCACGCCTGTTAATAATAAAATCATTTGTAAATGTTAGTTCACTGGCAATTGATGCTTATATTGGATAAACATTATACGTATGCGCTGGAGAAAATTTAATGGCGAAACCATTCAACTGCCCATCAAAGATGCTGTAGAAGAAGCGATTAAAAAAGAAACCGCAAATGGCATCAAACTAAAGGTCTGTATCGGAACCGACAGCCAGGTAAAAGGTGAAGACACTGAGTTTGCAACCGTTATCGTATTTCTTCGCGAACACAATGGTGGCTTCATGTACATACACAATGAAAAGACCAAACAGAAGTTCCATATTAAAGAACGGATGTTGGTTGAAGTGGCCAAAAGCATTGAAATTGCTTATGAGCTATGTAATCTTTTTATTGATTACCATATTGAGATGGAAGTGCATGCCGATATTAATACCAACCCCCAATTCAAAAGTAATGATGCATTGCGTGAGGCGATGGGTTACATACTAGGGATGGGATTTGCTTTCAAAGCCAAGCCCGAAGCCTTTGCCAGCAGTTGTTGTGCTGATAAGGCGGTGAACTAGAAGCTGGATACTTGATACTTGAATCTTGATCCTTGATCCTTGATTCTTGATTTGTAGCGGTTATTTCCCCGTTTTATTATCCGATATTTCCTTGTTGCAATCCTGGATGAATTGTAAGAGTTCATCGCGTCCCTGGTTTTTTTCGGCACTGGTTACAAAATGCCGG
>JAYTOS010000086.1:0-7855 GCA_043747705.1 Bacteroidota bacterium | reverse complement strand
CCTTGCGAATAATTCAACAAAATGAAAAGGTTTAACTATGTAATCATCTGCTCCAATATTAAATGCTTCGACCTTATCATGTATTTCCCCGGCCGCACTAAGCATAATGATAGGAATATTTTTATTCAATGTCCTGAATTCCTCACACAACACAAAACCATTCTTGTATGGCAGGTTTATATCCAATAAAACAAGAGAATACGTATGCAGGCCAAACATCCTGCTGGCTACAAGTCCGTCAATGGCGAGATCAGTAATATATCCATTGCGGGTTAGTTCTTCCATTATTACCTGTCCAAGCTTCACTTCATCTTCTACTAATAAAATTCTATTATTTTGTATCATTGTATAAAAACAATTTTCGACATTTTACATTACGGAAAGAATACCACCCCCATACACAAGCCTATAAAGGCAACTGATAGCAGACAATTATTCAATTTTTTTCACTTCCCCACTACCCGCTATATGTTGTTTTACGGCGGCGGCACCTTTATAATATACCGAACCTACGCCGGCAATGCTTATATCAAGAGTGGCTTCTGCAAAAACCTTTACATCCCCGCTACCGGCAATTTTCACCTTCGCATTTTCTGCCTTTAATTCGTTGGCATTATAATTACCCACACCGCTTATATGTATGGTTTCATCTTTTGTTTCGCCTTTTAAAGTTATGGTACCACTGCCGGCAATATCTGAAACAATTTCAGGTGTATTAACTTCCATCCGGATATCACCACTACCTGCAATTTTCAGGGTTAATTTATTACTACCGCTGAATTTATTTTTTCCGATGACATTACCACTACCGGCCAGTTGAATTTGCTCAAGTTTATTGGTTGTAATATAGATCTTGATATCATGCTGGGAAGAGATACTTATATGATCTTTTGTTTTGATGAGTAAATACCCTGCTTCATCGGTCACGATGATAAAAGGCTGTAGATTTTCGTCGGTCTCCACCCGGACAGAAGTGGTAGGGCCCTGGGTAATTTCCACATCAAAACTGCTGGCCAGTTTGATTTTCTCGGCAAAATGGATATTTCTGTCCACGGAAGTGATAACGCCATTGCCACTGATACGCTTATAACCCATCCAACGGCAGGAAGAACAGGTAAGCACAAGTATAGCGATATAAAAGACTATAGGTTTCATAGCAGTGTTTTGGAAGGGTAAGATACTAAAACCAATTGAAAACCTAAACGGTTCCCTGATTTCTTGATAACCGGCAACGCTTTAGTACCATGAAAATTTCTGTTACCTTCGCAGGCATGACAGAAAAAATACTTATTCTCGATTTCGGGAGCCAGTTTACACAACTAATTGCCCGTGCTGTTAGGGAAGCCAATGTGTTTTGCGAGATTATCCCGTTTCAGAAATCGTTTACGATAGAGCCGGGTCTTAGGGGTATTATCCTCAGTGGCTCCCCTTTTAGTGTAAATGAAGAGAAGGCACCTTCCGTGGATGTTGCAGCATTCATACAGCAGGTTCCGGTATTGGGTATTTGTTATGGCGCACAATTAACAGCCAAACTTTTTGGGGGCAGGGTTGATAAATCGAATAAAAGGGAATATGGCCGTGCCCGGCTACAAAAACAAAAAGAAGATATTTTATTCAAAGGAATCGCTGACCAATCACAGGTATGGATGAGCCATAGTGATTCTATCGTTGCTTTACCGGAAGGCTTTGAAATATTAGCCACCACAGAAAGTATTCCCATAGCAGGTTTTAAAAAAACAGGTGCTGATACAAAGGCTTTATACGGCATCCAGTTTCATCCGGAAGTATATCATTCTACGGAAGGAAAAAAAATCATTACTAATTTTTTAGTAGATATCTGCGGCTGCAGCCAAAACTGGACACCCGCTTCTTTTGTTAATGAAACCGTAGCCAAACTAAAAGAACAGATTGGGGATAGCCATGTAATCATGGCCCTGAGTGGTGGAGTGGACAGCACTGTAGCAGCCACATTAATCAGCAAAGCCATTGGAGAAAGGTTACACGGAATATTTGTAGATAACGGCGTATTGCGCAAAAATGAATTTGAGCAGGTACTGGAAACTTACAAAACCATTGGACTGAATGTAAAGGGTATTGATGCCAAACAAATGTTTTACGATGCATTCAAAGGCAAAACAGATCCTGAAGAAAAAAGAAAAGTGATCGGTAAATTATTTATTGATGTGTTTCATGAAGAATCCAAAAAAGTAACCGGTGTAAAATTTCTGGGGCAGGGTACCATTTATCCGGATGTAATTGAAAGCGTAAGTGTACACGGCCCTTCACAAACCATCAAATCGCATCACAATGTGGGTGGGTTGCCGGATATCATGCATTTAGAATTGGTAGAACCTTTGCGGTATTTATTTAAAGATGAAGTAAGAAAAGTAGGCATTGAACTAGGCATCCCATCAGACATGATCAGCCGCCACCCTTTTCCGGGGCCCGGTTTAGCGATCAGGATTTTAGGTGAGGTAACCGAGGAAAAAGTACAGCTTTTACAGGCTGCTGATGAGATTTACATACAGGGACTAAAAGACAGTAACCTCTATTCTTCCGTATGGCAGGCCGGCACCATTTTATTGCCGGTGAAAAGTGTAGGTGTTATGGGTGACGAAAGAACCTATGAATTCACCGTGGCTTTACGGGCCGTAACCTCTGTGGATGGAATGACGGCTGACTGGGCGCATTTACCTTATGAGTTCCTAGCAGATATTTCGAATGAGATCATCAATAATGTAAGAGGGATAAACCGGGTGGTATATGATATCAGCAGTAAACCGCCTGCTACTATCGAATGGGAATAGCGAGGCATGCTATTTGTACGCTGATCTAAAACTTCGATATGCGATTGATCTTTGGGATGTTATTTATAATAGCTGCATTGGGGCTGGCACTTCCTGTTTCAGCACAAACCGATACGGTTAAACCAATAAAAGTTGCCGTATTTGCCCCTGTTTATGTTGATTCTGCGTTTAGTGAGACAGGCTATAAATTGGGCAGGAACCTTATCCCTAAATATATTTTACCCGGACTTGAGTTTTACAATGGTGTTATGCTGGCCATTGATTCCCTGAATATTGAAAAAGCACCGGTAGAAGTATTTTTCTATGATAGTAAAAGTACCACAGACCCTGTTGAAGAAGTTTTGGAAAAGCCTGAGTTAACTGATATTTCATTGATCATCGCCTCCTTCAATAGCCGCAGTGAGGTAAAGCCATTGGCTGATTTTGCATTACAGCATAATATCCCTCTTATCTCATCTGTTTATCCGAGCGATGGGGGCGTTACGGCCAACCCATTCTTTGTGATGGTTAACCCAACACTGAAAGCACATATTGAAGCGATATATAAATACCTGCACCGTGTATATCCTTTAGAAAATATAACCCTGTTTAAAAGAAATGGGGCAATAGAAGATATGATATTGTCTGTGTTAAACAGCATCAACAAAAAAACACCAGGTATACCATTAAAATTAAAGATAATAGAACTCTCTGATGAGTTTACACCTGAACAGGTAACTACTAATTTAGACAGTACCCGGAAAAATATCCTGGTATGCGGCACATTGAATGAAGCATTCGGCATGAACCTGGTAAAGGCAGTGAGCAGTTCAAAGAATTACCGCTCCGTTATTATGGGTATGCCAACATGGGATGGTATTAAAGACCTGGGGAAGGATGCGGAAATTATTTACTCAACTCCCTATAATTTTTCCAGAACCGATAAACTCAGCGTACAGCTTACCAATAAATACAGGGCCAAATACGCAGGCAGGCCAAGCGATATGGTTTTTAAAGGGTTTGAAAGCATGTACCATTTTACAAAATTATTATTGAAATATGGAAATGGATTAATCAATAACCTTTCTTCCAAAGAATATAAACTCTTCAACGATTTTGATATTCAGCCGGTAAACCCTGATAAAGAAAATTTTCTGCCCGATTACCTGGAAAATAAAAAAATCTATTTCATACGCAAACTGGATGGACAGGTAAAATCCATCAACTGATCGATCCCGAACATTTTTAGCGTGTTCTTGTTTATACAAAATAATGCATATAGGAAAAGCTAATAAATCGTACCTCCCCGTTAAAATCTGTGTGGTTTGTGAACGCCCGTTTACCTGGCGAAAAAAATGGAAAAAAATATGGGATGAAGTGAGATACTGCAGTGAACAATGCAAAAGAAATAAGTTGCAGAACCCTGCCGGTTTACAAACACCAACCACCTGAAAGCGGTTAATTTGTATCTTACAGATATCACTGCAAAGAACGTAACCGGTTTATGAAACTGCAACAAACCCCAGGATATAGTACCATCATACAATGGCTCACCCACAAGCAGTTTCAGCCTTTTGCATTCCAGCTGGAAGCATGGAAACAGATCAATAAAGGGGAAAGTGGATTGGTGAATGCCCCAACGGGTTGTGGCAAGACTTTTTCTGTTTTCCTCGGATCCCTTATTCAGTTCATGAATGATCACCAGGAAGATTTCAACACTAAAAAAAATAATGGGCTCCAGCTATTATGGATAACCCCGCTCCGTGCGCTTGCCAAAGATATTGGACGTGCCATGGAAGAGGTGATTGCCGAGCTTGGCCTGCAATGGCGTATTGGCATCCGCAATGGGGATACGGATACGGCAGAGAGGCAGAAACAAAAACGCAATATGCCCGAAGTGCTCATCATTACCCCGGAGAGCCTGCATTTGTTATTGGCACAGAAAGATTATCCCAAAACATTTCAAACCCTTCGCATTATCGCCGTTGATGAATGGCATGAATTGATTGGGAGTAAACGGGGGGTTCAGGTGGAGTTGGCATTGAGCAGGATTGTGAATTGTAAAAAAAACATAGCCCATGGTCCATCGTTCATGCACTATGGACTATGCATCTGGGGTATCAGTGCAACCATTGGCAATCTTACAGAAGCCAAAGAGGCATTACTCGCTCCTCTTAAAAAAGAAGGTATTATCATCAGGGCTAAGATTGATAAGCCCATACAGGTAGCATCTATATTACCTGATGAGATTGAGAAATATCCCTGGTCGGGGCATTTGGGAATACGGCTGGCAGAAAAATTAATTCCTATCATCGAACAAAGCAAAACCACACTCATCTTTATCAATACCAGGGGCATGAGTGAAACATGGTATCAGACATTACTCACTGTTGCACCACAATTGGCCGGTGCCATTGCCCTGCACCATGGCAGTATCGAACAGGAATTAAGGTTATGGGTGGAAGAAGCATTGCATACAGAAAAATTAAAAGCGGTCGTATGTACATCCAGCCTCGACCTGGGCGTTGATTTCCGCCCGGTAGATACGGTGATACAGGTTGGCTCACCAAAAGGAGTCGCACGGTTTTTACAAAGGGCCGGAAGAAGCGGACACCGCCCCGGCGAAATCAGCAAAATATATTTTCTACCTACTCATTCATTGGAATTATTGGAAGTAGCCGCATTAAAACAAGCCATCAAGGAAACTGCTATTGAAAGCCGCGAGCCAATGTTGCTGTGTTTTGATGTGTTGCTGCAATTCCTTTGCACATTGGCTATCAGTGATGGATTTGAAGCGGATAGTTTATATGATGAAATAAAAAGTACCTATTGTTTTGCGGAGATGACGGAAATGGAATGGCAGGAAATATTACTTCACCTGACAATAGGCGGCAAAGCCCTGCAACAATATGACGAATATAAAAAAGTAGAAATAGACAACGGCATTTACCGTATAACCAACCGGAGGATTGCCATGCGCCACCGTATGCACATAGGCACCATTGTAAGCGATGCGATGTTAAAAGTAAAACTTATGAGTGGCGGGTATATCGGGGTAATTGAAGAATGGTTCATCAGCCGCTTAGACCCCGGGGAAGTGTTTACGCTAGCAGGCAGGAACCTGGAACTGGTAATGATAAAAGATATGACGGTACTGGTACGCAAATCATCTTCTAAAAAATCAAAAGTACCTTCGTGGATGGGTGGGCGCATGAGTTTAACCGCTAATCTTGGAAAGATACTTCGCGAAACATTTAATAAGGTATTGATTGACGAAAGGGAAATAGAATTAAAAAGTCTGCATAGTCTTTTTTTATTACAGCAGGAACTTTCGCATATACCAAGGGCCAATGAATTATTGGTTGAACAGATAGAAGATAAAAACGGTTATCATTTATTAGTGTATCCTTTTGAAGGGCGGCAGGTGCATGAAGCCATGAGTGCAATCATGGCATACAGGATAGGACAACAGTTACCCATTACTTTTTCAATTTCCATGAATGATTATGGTTTTGAGCTGCTGAGCGACCAGCCGATACCGCTTGATGACAGTAATGTGCGGGAACTTTTCACTACAGAAAACCTGTTACTGGATATTCAGAAAAGTATGAATAGTACAGAAATGGCCCGGCGGAAATTTCGCGATATTGCCGTTATTGGCGGGTTAATTTTTCAGGGCATGCCGGGTGAAAAAAAGAAAGCCAGGCATTTACAGTCATCCGCATCGCTGTTGTTTAAAGTGTTTGAAGAATATGATCCGAATAATATTTTACTACGACAGGCATACCAGGAAGTATTGATGCAACAAATGGATGAAGTAAGGCTGCGTAACGCATTAGACAGGATTTATCACAGCAAGATCATCGTAACCTTTCCACAAAAATTAACGCCACTCTCCTTCCCTATTATTGTAGATGGATTAAGCCGCATTAATCTTTCGTCCGAAAAATTAGAAGACCGGGTAAGGAAAATGCAGCTTCAATTGGAGGGCTAATAGATAAAAGATAAAAAGGTCTTTATTACCTCAAATATATTTTTCCACTATACTTTTTTATCTTCTTATCTTCTTTTATGTCTTAGCCTATCTTTGCACTGCTATATGACTGCACCAATAAAACACATCATACAAAACAGTACTTTCTGGATATCGCCGCACCGTTGTTTGTATTGGGAGGAAGAGCGTACATTAATATTATCGGACCTGCATTTTGGAAAGACGGGCCATTTTAGAAAAAGTGGTATCCCGGTACCCCAAAATATATTTATTGAAGACCTGCAAAGATTGATGGATCAGATAGCCTATTTCAAACCCAGGCAAATTATCGCTGTTGGCGATCTGTTTCATAGTGAGGCAAACAAAGAACTGGACCTGTTTGTAAAATGGAGAAACGATTTCCCGGAACTTATTTTTATCCTTGTCAAGGGCAATCACGATATACTCCATGCAGAGTGGTATTCAAAAGCCGGAATACAGGTACAGGAAGGTTCTTACACCTTGGGCGGATTTGATTTTTTACATGATCCGGCAGAAGTGAAAATGAAAACAGAAGGCGCTAATTTTATCTTTTCAGGGCATATTCATCCTGGTGTACATATCAGTGGTTTGGGAAAGCAAAGTTTGCAGTTTCCCTGTTATTATATTACCAACAGGTTAGCGATACTTCCGGCATTTAGTAAATTCAGCGGGCTTGCGATTGTAAAAAAGAAAAAATATGAAACGATATATGCTATCGTGAACCAGTCATTAGTAAACATACAATGATCAAAATAGCTTTCGATCCTGTTTATGCACACCCGCTACCCGAAGGACACCGTTTTCCGATGTTGAAATATGAATTGATACCGGCGCAATTACTGCATGAAGGAAGCATTACCACTGCGAATTTATTTTCATCTACCCCTTGCAAAGAAGAAACCGTTTTAGGTACACATACTAAAACCTATTTTGATAAACTTATTGAACAAACACTTACGCCATCTGAACAAAGAAAGATCGGCTTTCCGCAATCACCGGAATTAACTAAAAGAGAATTGATCATTACACAAGGCACGATTGATTGTTGCCATTA
>JAYTOS010000085.1:0-12814 GCA_043747705.1 Bacteroidota bacterium | reverse complement strand
CCGTATATTGTAGCGATAGGAAAATTAGATAATAAAATAAAAAAACAGGCGCGTTTAGAATTAAATGAAGATATCCCTGCCAAAATACAAACAGAAATTAATCGGCAACTGGAAATTTACGGTCAGGTTTTAAAAGAAGAAATTATTCCGCAATTGAAAGAGAATAATATTTGCTTTTATTATAACAGCCCAATAAAAGAAGAACATATAAGGGAAATAAAAGATATTTTTTTATCACAAATACTATCGTTTATCCAGCCCTTATACCTTGATGGGAAAGTGAAACAGCAATTTATTCCAGAGAATGGTAAATTATATATGATCGTATCTCTGAAGGATACTGAACCTGGAACTTTAAAACATGCGGTTGTAAATATTCCTTCTGATAAATTGCAGCGCTTCTTTATTTTAACACCGATAGATAATTGCCGCTATGTTATTTTCATTGATGATATTATCAGGAGTAACATGCAATCTTTGTTTCCCGGTTTAGAGATTCAGGGTATCTATAATATTAAATTTAACAGGAACTCTGAACTATTTTTAAATGATGAATTAAGCGGGAACCTGTTATTGAAAATAGAAAAACAATTACACAAACGGGATTTGGGAGCCCCTTCAAGATTTCTGTATGAATCTACCATGCCCAGAAACGTTCAACTGTTACTGGCTTCCCTATTTGACCTTAATTTTGAGGAAATGTTTACGGGTGACCGTTATCATCACCTAAGTGATCTTTCCTCCTTTCCCCGGTTTAATGAGAACCTCACTTACCCAAATATCAAACCCCTTGTATTACCCGAGTTACGAGACTGTGCCGATATATTCAAAGTCTTAAATACTAAAGATATTTTATTGCACCTGCCCTATCAATCGTACAATCCTGTACTTTCCTTTTTTAACCAGGCGGCTGTAGATACAGGTGTTACAGATATTTATATAACCTTGTACAGGGTAGCAACCGAATCGCATATTGTGAATGCATTAATAAGTGCGGCAAAAAATGGTAAGCGGGTAATTGCCTTTATAGAATTAAAAGCCAGGTTTGATGAAGCGAATAATATAAAATGGAGTAAACAAATGAAGAATGCAGGTATTACTATCATCTATAGTATACCAAATATAAAAGTGCATTCTAAAATAGCCATTATACGAAAAAATACAGGTAGCCAGATTTTATCCTATGCACTGTTGAGTACCGGAAACTTTAACGAGGTAACCGCACAGTTTTATACAGATCATGTTTTGATGACTACCGACCCCTCTATTATCAAAGAATTATTACAATTATTCAAATTATTACAAAAAAACAATACACTTGGGTTTAGGCCGAAACCGGTTTTTGAAAAATTATTAATTTCGCAATTCAATATGCTGGCGCAATTTGAAAAGCTGATTGAAAATGAGATACAAAAAGCAAGATCCGGCCAGAAGGCATTGATCAGGATTAAAATAAACAACCTGGAAGAAGCGCACCTGATTGAACTTTTATATAAAGCCAGTGAAGCAGGTGTTACCGTTCAATTGATCGTGAGAAGTATTTGCTGCCTCGTACCCGGTATAAAAGGCATAAGCTCAAATATTACTGTAAAACGGTTAGTGGACCGCTATTTAGAACATACGCGTTTTTTCATCTTCGGTACAGATCATGATGCCGAAGTGATAATGGGGTCTGCAGATTGGATGAACAGGAATATCCATCACAGGATAGAAGTATGCGTACCCATTACAAGCAATTACTGCAAAAAAGAGTTAATTGATTATTTTAATTTTCAGTGGCTCGATACCACTAAAACCCGCGAGATACTGGGAAGTGGTGAAATGCAGATAGCAGGTAATGAAATGGATAACAATGTTAATGCACAGCAATCTATTTATCAGTACTTACAAGAAAAAGCACAATACGTGTAAAAATATGTTTTCAAAATTAAGTGAACTTAAAAAATACCGTTATAAACTAGTACTATACGTTGCTGTATTCTGGACGATTACTGATTTAATTGTGGTATTGCTTTCGAATAACCATCCAATGACTAACCTGGTTAGCGCATTATTACTTAGGGAATCCATTGTATTTTTAATGAGTTTGGTTATGGGCTACCTGCTTGTTTTCATATTTAAGCAATTGTTTAGAAACCACTTATTATGGCTCGCGTTACTCTTGAAAAGCTTATTGCTGGTGGTGGCTGCATTTCTCATGAATGCATTAATATACGGCATCAGTTCCCTGCAAACAGCAAGCCCGCTAAAGAATTCTTTCCGGAACCTTTTTAATGACCTCACACATATTAATCTACTTATCCAAAAAATATTATATTGGCTGGTACTTATTGTGGTTACACAGCTGATCATCGAGATAAATGAAAAATATTCACCTGGTGTTTTTATGGATATCCTGCTGGGAAAATATGTGAACCCAAAAAACGAAAACAGGATTGTGATGTTTATTGACCTGAATGATTCTACCCCGATAGCTCAAAAATTAGGGCATTTTCAAAACTTTAAGTTTATCCGTGAATTTATTTATCAGGTATCGAATGCCTTGATAGAAAATGATGGAAGAATTTATCAGTATGTAGGAGATGAGGTGGTGGTATCCTGGTTATACAGCAAAGAAAATACCGTTAAGTGTCTCCAGTCACTGATACACGCACGAAGAAATATCCAGAAGAACAGTATCGATTTTAAAAAAAATTATGGTATTGTTCCTGAATTCAGGGCCGGCATACATATTGGTGAGGTAACAGTGGGTGAGATTGGCGTGATCAAAAAAGATATTGCCATGAGTGGCGATACCATGAATACCACCGCCCGCATTAGGAGTGCCTGTAGTGAGCTGAACAAGAAATTCATTGTTTCTAAAGATTTTACCGACCAGAGTTCATTTGAGGATTTTCAGGTAGAGAGCCTTGGAATGATTGAATTAAAGGGTAAAACCAAAGAAATTGAACTTTTCTATTTGAAAATATAATAGCGTATTGGCATAATTTTTTTTATTATTATTTTTTCTATCATCAGTTAATCCTGTACAATGTTAAAAAAGGGAAATTTATCAAAACGTATACTTACCAGCTTTTTTTTCGTTTCTATTACTCTCTGCGGCTTTGCACAAAAGCCGGATACGTTGATTACTAAACTGGACAGTCTGCATAAACAAAATGACAGTACCGGCTCTAAACAGGTTAATAACACTGATCCTTCCGCTTTTAATGAAAATACGGTAATTAAATTCGGTGATTATTTTGTTTTGCTGGGTAGCGATATGAAGCAGGCATTCACCGCACCTTTTCACTTAAAAAAACGCGATTGGGGCAACCTCGTCAAATTTGCACTTGCAGAAGTAGCCCTATCCTTTGCAGATAAACCCATACAACGGAATGCACTCGATTTGAGAAATAATAATAAAGGCATAAGAGATGTTAGTGACTATGTTACCCGTTTTGGTGGAACCTACGAAATATATTCGTTGGTTGCATTGGGCAGTTATGGCTTTATATTCAAAGATCAGAAACTGAAAACAACCACGCTATTAGCTACCCAGGCTTATTTAACGGGGGGTGCCGTTGAAAGTGTGGTAAAATTTTTATCCGGAAGACAGCGGCCTTATTATTATGATCCAAATGCAGCAGGGCCAGAGCCGAGGTTTCATGGGCCTTTTTATAAAGGAACTGATGCAGCGGGCAATAAAATTAATAGTTCTTTCCCCTCCGGGCATACCACTGTAGCTTTCGCTGCCGCAACGGTTTTTGCCATGGAATATAGAAACAAACCACTAATACCAATCATCAGTTATAGTGTTGCCACTTTAATTGGATTGAGCAGGATCACAGAAAACAAGCACTGGGCCACTGATATTTTAGCGGGTGCGGCATTGGGGTTTTTAACCGGCCAACAGGTAGTGAATAACTATCACAGGTATGCCAAAATAAGAAATGCAGAAGCTAAAAAGAAACAGAACACGCTTACATTTAACCTCAATTATGCATTTGGTTCGGTAATGCCCGGGTTGGTTTATAAGATCAATTGATCAACTTAAAATCTATTTGAGTTAATTAATCTGTATTCCTTATACATTTTTATTGTCAAAATATATCTCTTTTAGAAAGGATATCCGATTGCAATGTTATAAATGATATTACTGAAAGGATGGAGATCTTTAATAATCCATTCTTTGCCCCTCTCCATATAAGGTACCCTTAATGGAACTGCCAGGTCGAACCTGATCAGTAAAAAAGTGATATCGATTCTTGCACCAATGCCGGCATCTACAGCCAGGTCGTTCAGAAATTTCCCTGTTAGTTGTGCATCCTTCCCATACAGGAAAGCATCTTTCGTCCAAACATTTCCTGCGTCTATAAAAGCAGCTCCTTTTAGCCTGGCCATAACTGGAAAACGTAATTCTGTGTTTAATTCCAGTTTATAATCGCCACCCACCTGGGGATAATATAATTGTTGTATAGCGGATGCTTTCACCCTTCCCGGGCCCAGCTGCCTTACTTGAAAACCCCGAAGGCTGCTGGCTCCGCCAATAATAAATTGCCTGGAAAAAGGCAGAAATAATGAATTAGCATATGGCATTCCCGCTCCAATAATTACGCGGTTAGCCCAATACACATCATCATCCAGCTTTCTGCTATACCTGAAATCAGCTTCCAGTTTTACATATTGGGCATAATACGCTCCGGCAAGCTTACCGGAATAGGAAGCGGTTGTTTTATTAATCAGGCCGGTAATATTTCCCGCCGCATCTACATTCCCATTAAAATAAATAATCTCTTTTGCCTTTGCGTTATTGGTAGTATGATAAGTGAAATTATAAAATGATCCGGCTATGAGTTCGGGAAGGTTGCTGATGGCTAAAGCAGGTATCTGGTTTACCTGTACTATGTATTCGGGGCTAAATGCACTGGTAGTATTATATGAAATACTGAGAGGTGCTAAAGTATGTTCATTGTTTGCAGTTTGCTTCCAGGTAAAATCGTATTGAAACTTAAATAGGTTCTTAGTGTATAAAGCCTGCCTGCGCAACCACTCATATCCGAATAGAAAACGGGTCTTTGGCGGAAAAGAATGATTTTCTTTTATGGTAAAAGGCGTAACAAACCTTGGAAATAATAGAGAAACCTCTCCGCCTACCCTAAAATTATTATTCTTTTTTAATGAATCGGCAGTGGATGTTTCAAAAGCGCCATAGGCTTTCACCACCAACTGCTCCGCGCCTTTAAATGTATTCCGGTTCCGCCAGGTGAAATTAGTTTGTGCCCCTGTAAATGAATTTGTTTTGGTAAAAGCACCCAGCTCGGCCTGTATCGTTTTTCTTGGTAATGGAGTCAGATAATAATATACGTCCAGTAACCGCGGTAACAGTGTATCGCCATTTACCTGGTACCGGTTTTTTACAAATTTAAATACACCTGTATTAATAAACCTGTTAAGGGTTCGGTTCTGCGTTTTGATATTATAAAGGCTTCCCGGCCTGTAAGTTACAGAACGCAGTAAAGTTGCTGAATTAATTTGTTTTACAGTATCCCTTATATAAACACTATCTATTAATTCCATTCCTGTTTTGGATGTATCCGGCGGAGGCGTTACTAATGTATAATTAGGAAATAAAGTAATCCGGTTAATCTTCTGCGGTATCACGGCTGCAACTGGGATCTCGGGTTTTAATTTAAAAAATATATTAACCGTATTATTCCTTTTGGAACTGTCAACCCATGCTTTAATATATTCCGGACTGAAATAGTAATAGCCTTTTGTTTTTAAGGCAAGATCAACCCTTGTTCTTTCCGCTTTAAGGTTGTCAAGATCGAACTGTGCACCTTTTTTAATATAGGTTTCCTTTAATGGAATTTTATTAATGGCTTTACCAATCTCCGAGGCACTGTCAATCAGCCACGCCGATGCATTGATATGATACGGCATACCCAGCCCCACTTTATAGCGGGCAGTTACCTTGTATCCCTTTACAACAGTATCACCGGAAACTTTTGACGTGAAATAGCCTTTGTTTTCTAGGTAATTTTGCAGATTTGCGGCATTAGCCTTTACATTAACAGCGGTGCTGAGTACGGGCTCCTGTCCTATCCTGTAGCGAAGCCAATATCGCAAACCTGTTGTTCTTTCCGGTTCACCTACCCGGTACCAGAACCAGACACGATAAGGGAACCCCAGTATTGTTTTGTTAGCTGCGGGCACCGAAATACTTTTCAGCTGTTTCCCGATTGAACGCGTAGATGTTTTATTATCTTTCTCTTTTTCAACCGTATACGTAGCACCTTTATATAACTGGGTACCAGGAGGTAAATGTTTCTGGATACTACACGACATCATAAGAAATAACGTGCACAATCCGGTGATATATATTGATCGTAACTGCATATTATTTTGTCTTGTTCTTATGGAGTAATTCAGCGAATTTATTATAGTCCATGGTCAGTGTAAATGCAACACCCGTCTCTACAAAATATCCATCCAATACCGCTTCATACTGGTTTCTTTGATAAGCCTTCAGCATATAACGTCCATCTTTAGAGAGTTTATAGGTAGTGGTGATATCAGGCATGAACTGGGCATTATCGCCTTTGGCTGAAGGATCTTCGCCCGCAACAGTAAAGCTCTTTCCTACTGTAACACTAAGCCTGTCATTTAAAAAACGTTTTGACAAAGCCAGGTTCAGGTCGGTGCGCTGGGTTGCCGTAGAATAATTCTCTGCTGTCTGCAGGTTCACATTAACGTCTACACCTTTAATCAGGTCTGAGGCTACCTGATTTACCGCATCGCTCAGGAAACGGCTTACACTTGCCTTTACCAATTGATCGGCCTGTATACCATTGCTTCCACCGATACTGCCGAAGAAATCTGTACTTTGTTCGCTGATGAACCTGCCCATAACCAACAAACCAAAAACCTGCTTATTCATACCGGCAACATCACTGCGTAACTGTACTAATTTATTATCAATGGTATTGGAGAAATTATAACTGATGCCTGCTGTTTTTTCTTTCAACCTTACATCAAACTGCAACTCTGGCGCTGATATCCGGCCTTTAATCTTCAGCAATACCTCGAAAGGCACTTTTTGCTTATACAATCTTGAATCAATACTGTTATTATCTGATATCTCATTTCCTACCAGGTCGAAAGGAGAAGCATCAATAGAATAAATAGCAGTAATATCTGCCTGCGCATTCAGCGGATCTCCGCTAAAAATAAGTGTACTACCTTCCTGTAATTCAAATTTCCGCCTGATAAACTGGTAGTTCATCACATAACTGCCCTTAGTAAGATTATAAGCTCCGGTAATAGATAATGACCCATCAGGGCTTACACCTGCATTTAATTGCGCTGCCCCTTTTATTTGTAACACATCCCTGGTAAGCGGATCAACAATAATATTGAATTGCGCGTCTTTACTGATATCAATATTCAGGTTATAATTCAAGGCACCATAATCTGCCTTGTTTTGTACATTATTTGCAGGGGGTATCAGGAACTCATTTTTAACGGTATCCATATCAACAAATTGCATCACACTTTCCCTGTCTTTGGCGGTAGCCACATATTGCTGGCGTACAAAGGTGATTTCTGATTTGTCTTTCAAAGCTAGGCTGCCGGTAATATCAGGAGCCAATAAGGGGCCGGATACAGACATGTCAGCATCGATCATTGCTTTACCATATAATTGACCATTCGTTACCGGATTGTTGTTTAAAGCAGTAAAATCTGTTGCCTTCAGGGTAAGGTTACTATTGAACTGCTGCTTGTCATTTTCTGTCAGGGAACCGTCTATTACAAAATCGTGACCAACGGAATCTTTGATTGTAAAATGCGTAAAATTAACTGCCGGGTATTTCAATTCTATCTGTTGCCCCCCCATGCGCATTACAGTACCATATTTTGTTAATTGTGCAACAGCGGAATCAAAATGGATAACACCATTCCACTCAGGATTTTTTAGCGTGCCGGTAATATTGATAGGGCCAGAAAGTGAGCCAGTTGCATGCGACAGGTTTCCTTGCGTAAATGGTTCAATCGTTTTTAACATAACCGGGTTCAGGTTAATTTGCGCATTAACCATTTGCTGATCATAGTTCCCTTTCAGATCAACATTATTCCCATTTCCCGTTAAAGAACCGGAAAGAGTTACTGATTCATTCGTATTCTTTGCTTCTACCTGTAAAACACCAAGGGATACATGCTGGTATTGCAGGCTATCTATTTTAGCGACACCATTCAGACTCGGAATGTTTTTATTAAGGTCTGAGATGGTTACCGTTGCATCGAGCCGGCCATCGAGTGATAAAGAATCGGCATTCATCAATGCAGTGATATTCCGCAATGCGAAATGATCAATCTTTACATCAAGTGGTGCACCTTGTTCCCTCCCATTGCTATTGACTGATACCACTTCTTTTCCTTTATTAATCGCCAATTGATTTACGTTAAACCCGCCTGTGCCTATGCTGATAGTATTATTACCGTTTACCTGCCAGTTTTCATAATTCAATTTTAACCTGTCTTTCAAATGAATTTGGTATAACTCATTTTGCCGGTTACCGTTTATGGCAAAAGCATATTTTTCATTCTCATTCTTATCATTGGTAGCAAAAGAGGCAGAAAGTTTATCCTTAGTAAATCCACCTTGCAAAGTGGTTGTATATAGATTGAAGGAGCCGGCCTGAACAGAATCTGCTTTAATATTGAATTTCATTGAATCTGCCATTGCCTTAAAATTAGCTTCCATACCGGCAACATGCTCAGTTTTGTATACTGCACCCGGAACAGAAAAAGCAAAGTAACCAGAGCTGTCTGCCTGCCTGTTATCTATCTTTCCCCGTAAGGACATATTCTTATCAAAAAACAAACCCGGAATCAACACTGCATAAAGCGGATCGGGTTTTACATCTACTGACATACTGATATCGTAAGCATTCACCGGCGGCCCTTCCCCGGTTTTAATCGCATTGGTATACCTGCCAATATATTGTTGTAGAATACTACCCAGCTCCGTATATCTGTATTGTCCTTTAAAGGTAGCATCTGCGGGTGAGGATCGCATAGAGAGGATGGTTTTGCCACTATCCATATAGCCCTTTGCTAAAAAGCTATCTGTTTTCAATATACTCCTCCCTTTATAAACAACGATACTGTCTAATCGCACCAATGCATTCAGTGAGGCAGGATCAAGGTCTTTCAGATCAACTATCGCCTTTGTTTTAAAAGCAAGGGTATCTTGATACAATCCCAATGCAAATAAGTTCGCATTCTGAACCATAACTTTCCCCTGACCGGAAGGATACTTTTTATTCAGGGAAGCATTGCCGTTCAGGCTTACCATCAAAAGGGGATCATTTGTTTTGCCATCAAAATTATAGGAGCCTTTTGTTCCATTTAGTTTTAGAGAAATTCCTGTATAGGCATGTTTTTGCACACGGAATGAACTCAGGTCGACAACAGATTCAATAGTAGCCGTTTTATAATCGATACCCGAACCTTTTGCTGAAATACTACCGGTGACCTTACCAAACAAAGAATCCCTGTTGATCCATTTTCCTGTTTCCAGGTTTTTAGCAAAAACTTTTATAGAATATCCCAGTTTCTCCGGCTTTGTATAATTCCATAGCCTGCCTTTAACAGCGGCCAAACCGAAAGCACTATTCACGGTAAGATCATTATTAATTTCAGTCATATCGCCTTGTACCCTGCCTTTAATATTCATTGCCGGCGGGAGGCTGACCTGCTGCTTAGTCTTAGAATTCATAAAACCCAACAGTACATTTCTCGTAATATCCAACTGGTGAAAGGTTACATCAAATTGAATATTTTTTTTAGAAAAAGCATTTACGATTGTACCGCTGGCATCTAAATACATATCCCTTTTATCCGACATCAATTTCAGCCGGTGAATATTTGTCTTTCTTGCATTCCCGTCCGCTTCAGCATCTATATAAATAGTTGAAATACCCGAAAGCTGTGTATGGTATTTCTGCATCCAGTCAGGTGCCAGCAATTGCAGGTCTTTTCTTGAAATCAGATTGTTCCTGAATTGTAGCCTGTTCTGCACATTACTCCGGTTAGTTTCTGAAAAAGCAAAAGGATACACGATAGCAAAGCCGTTGATATGAGAATAAGGCGTTTTTATAGAAAGGCCTTTGATAGTGACCAATGAATCTGTCATTGAAACATCTCCTCGTAAACTGTCTACCGTAAACCCGCTTTTTTCTCTGCCTGACAATGAGGCAAAAGAAGCATTGATTATTTTTCCGGTGTAATCAATATTAGCGGCCTTTGCAGTTATTTTTTGAAGGTTGATATGGTGCATATCAAGTCCTTTGGTACGGAAAGGCCGGGCGATATCGTTATAAACAATATTGTCTCCGGATAAAACCAGCTTTTTAATATGAACTACACCTAAAGAATCGCTAACGATTGCATTAATAGCGGTATCAATTCTTATTTTGGCATTATCAAAAGACCTGCGGTTTACTGTGACACCTGAATTTGACAGAAAAAGTTTATCTGCCGTAATACTGCCCGAAGTTTGCAAGGATGCATTCTCGAGCCGCAGGTCAGAAATAATATCATTCGTATTGATTCCGCTATTATCATCCTCATAAACCAAATGTGTTTGTACTATATGCGACTTGCCAAGCCTGATAAACGGAAGTGCATAAGGAATACCATTCGTTTTTTGTACCACAAATGGTAACACTTTCATGTTAAATAATACGTCTGCCATATCCGAGTTCTGAATCAAAAAACGATTCCTGGCAATATCAATACTGTCAAATACAATATCCATTCGGCCTATCTGTGTGTGTAATACCGTTCCATTGTAAGGATCAATCCAAGTAATTTTTGAATTCCGGATATGTATTTCATTCAGCGCAAGCGCAAAAGGAGTTGTATCTTTTTTGGGGATTAAAGATTTACTGGCAAAAGCATCGATGATAAACTGGTAATTAAATGTACTGTCACCTTTTTTCCTAACGATGGCAACGTCCATTTTGTCTAATTCTACTCCCTTAATTTCATATCTGCCTGTGAGCAATTTAAAAATATTAGTACCTACCCGGAGTCTTTGACCGGATAATAAAGTATCACCTTGCTTATCCCTTACGGTAATACCATCTGCTTCCACCCATTTTAGGAGGTTATAATCCATACTTTGAATACGAAACTGTCCACCTGTTTTGGTGCTGAGGTAAGCTTCCAATTTACCCTTGATCAGTCTTTTTGCCATCGGGGTCTGAAGAAAAATAAAAAAGATGATGAGCAGGATAAATAAGGATATCACAATAATTTTAACCCATTTCAGCACTTTGTACATAGTATATTTATCTACGATATAGATACTAAAAGCATACCACTTGTTTAGCTATTCATCTATCTAAAATACCTGTTTCAGAGGTAGTTTTGTGAAATTAATTCCCCATTAAGATGTTAAAATTGAGCCTTTTAGCGAGGAACAGGTTTTTAATAAGTATTGGAAACCCTATCACATGAATACGCAGAATCATCTTGGTTTCATAACCACAAAAATTGAGGAGTTGGAAACCGCAGTATTACACAGTCATAGTAATAATGTATTGAATATAAAATCTACCCTCGTAAGAACGATGCAGGTTGATGTAAACGGCAATATCTGGTTTACTATTCGCAAGCCGTTACAGGAGATTACACAATTTGAGAGGCAATTCCCGGTAGGACTGAATTATTATAAAAAAGGCACTTCGTTTTTCTTAAATGTATTTGGTGTAGCCCGTATTATCAATGATCCTGAAGAATTGACCTGTGTCGACATGAATAATCATATTAAAAATGAAATAGATTCAGATCATGTTTTAGTATGTGTAAAGATTATGAATGCGAATTATTACGAAAAAGAATTTTCTAAAAAGACAAGCTGGTTAAATAAATTTAAAAATTCCTTTGTTGGAATATTTTTAAATGATGACAATTATTATATGGGTTCTGCCAATGATCATCAATTGGCCTAATATTTTTTCATTTATATATAGGTTAGCATTTAAATCAGAACGGGAAGCATTAGGCTTCCCGTTTATTTTATTTTACAGATCATCATCACCCAAAAATCGGAATTTTAAATAGAAAATATAATCCTGAAATCAGTTCCCTTGTCGATTTCAGAGTTAACTTCTATACCTGCATTATGCGCCTGCAGAATAGCAAGTGTACTTGCCAACCCAAGTCCCATACCATTTCGCTTGGAAGTAAAATAGGGTTCGAATAATTTACTTTTATTTTCTGCACTTATGCCGCAACCATTATCGGTAATAGAAACGATAGCCTGGTTATTTTTTAAGAACATATTTATTTTAATAATACCGATTTCATCTTTCACCGCTTCTATTGCATTAATAACAATATTTAAAATTGCCGTCTCAAGCTTCGGGCTATCTGCTTTGATAATGCAGTTGTCATCAGAATGCGAGAAGGTAAGACTGATCTTACGCAACATCACCCTATCCTGCACCGAATTAATTACATTATCCAGAACAGTTAACATCTGAACAGGTTGGAAATTCATTTCCGCCGGTCTTGAACTCTGTAACAGTTCCGTTATCAGGTCATTGATCCGCTTTCCATTTCTTTGAATAATCTCCAGGTAGATTTTTTCATCTCCACCCGTCATTTGTTCGAACAAGTTTTCAACGGAGAGGTTGATATTATTGAGGGGATTGCGAACCTCATGCGCGAGTGTTCTTATGAACCTCCCCGATGCTGCTAATTTTTCAGCCTGCAAAGTGGCTGTTTCGGCTTTTTTTAAGCTGGTGATATCATGAATGAT
>JAYTOS010000084.1:0-2670 GCA_043747705.1 Bacteroidota bacterium | reverse complement strand
CCGATGTTGAACCAACACCTCCGGTGAAGATTTACCAACCCTATAAATCTACGACCTTAGCTGTTCATTAAAAAATTAAACTATGAAAAAAAAATGAGTACAGCAAAGTAACGCTGTCAATGGAGGCACAGCAATGCCTTCAGCAACTGCACAACACACTTCTGGCAAAGCAGTATGCAGAGCGCACCATCCGCAATTACACGCAGGAGATGCGGTACCTGTTTGCGCATTATTATGATTTGTTGCCGGAGTCTATCTCTCAGCAGGACATCATTAACTACATTAGTTTTATTATTAAGGAGCATGGCGTGGGGCGAGAGAAATGTCACCAGGTAGCACAGTCGTGCAGCTTTTATTATAAGCATGTGTATCCGTCTGCCTTCATTGTGCCATCAGCTTTTTACCCCCGTAAAACACATAAGCTGCCGCAGGTATTCAGTGTAGCGCAAATTCAGCAATTGCTTGGCGTTATCAACAATCAAAAACATTTGATGGTGGTGAGTTTATTTTATGGCAGCGGTGTGCGCATGAATGAACTGCGTAATATCAGGCTCTGCGATATTGACAGCAGCAGTTACCAGCTAAAAGTAGTAAAAGGAAAGGGTGGCAAAGATAGATTTACCATCCTGCCCAAATATTTGCTGGAACCGCTACGTATGTATTTCAAAAGCTACAGGCCCAAAACTTATTTGTTTGAAGGCCAGCGCGCCGGAGCTCCCATGCATGAACGCAGCATCCAGCATTTTTTACAATTATACATTACCAAAATAGGCTTGGGCGGTAAGGATTTTTCGGCACATACACTTCGGCATTCCTTTGCCACCCACTTACTGGATGCAGGAACGGATATTCATACCATTAAGGAGTTGCTCGGGCACAGCAACCTTGATACTACCATGATCTATCTGCACCTGCAACAGTCCAAACGTGCGGCCATTGTATCTCCCTTTGATGCTGTAATGCAAAACAAATCATGAGCGGCCATGCCATCGGTCCCCAATTGCAGTCCCTGTTTGGCCAATCAGCCACACAAACCCGGAATGGATACAGCCGGCATATTTTTACACAGTTGCATCTGTGCCATACAGCGGCCATGGGTATGCATTTTTACCAATGCAATGATAGCAGTTGCAATCACGTGCATCAGCAATATCATAGTTGTGGTAACAGGCATTGCATGAATTGCGGAGGATTAAAAAAAGAGCAATGGATCGAAAATCTTACTGCGCAGCTTTTTCCCACGGCTTATTACCATGTGGTGTTTACCATACCGCATGAGTTTAATGCGCTGATACTGGGCAACCGCAAAGTAATGCTTAACCTGTTGTTTGAAGCGGCATCGAAAACGCTGTTGCAGTTTAGCGCCGATGATCAGTATCTTGGCGCCACCTGCGGCATTACCGCTGTGCTGCACACCTGGGGCCAGGATCTAAGCTTTCATCCACACCTGCACTGCATTGTAAGTGGCGGGGGTGTAAAAGATAGAAACTGGGTGCAGGCCAAAAGGGAAAATGATAAATTTTTGTTTCCGGTAGCGGCATTAAAAACGGTATATAAAGCCATCTTCTTAAAAAAATTACGCTTGCTTTTATTGCAGGGTTCATTGCAAACAGAAGGCTTGGAGGTAGAAAAGCAAATTGAAAAAGCAGGATATAAAAAATGGAACGTGTATGCCAAAAGCCCTTTTGGCACTGTGGCATCGGTGGTGGAATACCTGGGCCGGTACACACATAAAGTTGCCATCACAAAGCACCGCATCCTGGGCATTACAGATCATAGCATAACTTTTAAGTACAAGGATTACGCCGATGCAAGCAGGCAAAAAACAATGACGCTACCCATTGCAGAATTTATGCGCAGGTTTGAACTTCACTTTTTACCCCATCGTTATGTAAAGATCCGGCATTATGGTTTTTTGCAAAATCATGGTAAAACAAAAAGGCTCAATACCGTGCGTGCGGCAATGAAACTGCAACCGCTGCCCCCCAAAATAATGATACCAGTTGCCCAGCGCATGCTGGAACAGTATGGCAGCGACATTACGCAATGCCCTAAATGCAAAACCGGCAAACTGGTTTTGGTAGCCATCATTTACCCGGGTGCGTACGCCGAAAAATTATTGCAGGCCTTTACCATTCATAAACCCGATCCCAACAGTAAGGGGCGGGCATCGCCATAAAACAAATATTAACAATAAATGAATGCAAAAAAAATCACGGAAAAACAAATCTTCCCGAGCTACATGTTTATGGGTAAGGGCACTTATATGCAGATGCGAAGCAAAACGATAAGATCATCCTGCACTCAAAGATCCTTAACTCTACAAACCAGGCTCAATGCAGTAAAAGCAGCTACGAACTCCCTACACTAACAACCGGTGGCAACCTGCCAGGCGTCGGTCAACAAACAATAACCAAAAGCCCCCGATAAGAGTTTTTAAATGCGGGGGCTTTTTTGTGGGGGCTTTCGGCTATTGTTCTTAATGTTGCGTACAAGGATGTACGTAACTGATATTACCCAATGGGAAGCAGCAGGCAGGGCTCATGCTGAGTTTTTTTCCACAATTAAGCCTGTAGCTACAATGGTTGAAGTAAACAGGTTGATCAATGATGATCTCCTGATAGAAATTGAGGTCAGCGCGGTAATAAATACGTAATATAGAACTGTGTA
>JAYTOS010000083.1:0-1042 GCA_043747705.1 Bacteroidota bacterium | reverse complement strand
CGATTATGACAGTGAAACCGTAATTGGATTTTTACGCCAGTTCGATCTGCTGAATGATTTTAAACTGAACATTGAAGTAAACCATGCAACATTGGCTGGCCATACTTTTCAGCACGAATTGCAGGTTGCTGCTGATACCAATACATTGGGCAGCATTGATGCCAACCGGGGCGATTACCAAAATGGTTGGGATACTGACCAGTTTCCTAATAGCGTAAATGAACTGGCAGAAGCCATGCTGGTAATTTTAGAAGCTGGCGGTTTTGGCGGTGGCGGTATCAATTTTGATGCTAAAATCCGTAGAAACTCAACCGACCCTGCCGATTTATTTTACGCACACATTGGTGGTATGGATACATTTGCAAGAGCATTGATTGTAGCAGATAATATCCTAAACAAGTCCGACTACAAAAAAATTCGCAGTAACCGCTACGCCAGTTTTGATACCGGCAAGGGCGCTGAATATGAAGCAGGTAAATTGACGCTGGAAGATTTAAGGACTTACGCCGTTGAAAATGGCGAACCAAAAACCATCAGTGGTCAGCAGGAATATTTGGAGAATATCATCAACAGGTTTATTTAATTTTCTAAGGTGGGTCACCCCAAAAGGGTGGCTCACCTTAGAAAGGAATCTCAATAAGAAACTCACGGATACAAAAACCAGCAATCATTATATTTCTATTCCAATATTGAGGTAGAGGTATCTTAAGTAGTCCAGCCGGGTGAGCCACCCTTTTTGGGGTGACCCACCCGGCTGGACTACTCATCATTTTCAAAATGCACCATCATGTTAATGCAACAAACCATGCGTTGGTATGGACCCAATGATCCTGTAAGTTTATCGGATATCCGCCAGGCTGGTTGCAGTGGCGTTGTTACTGCATTGCACCAAATTGTGGTGGGGGAAGTTTGGCCCTTGGAGGCCATCAATGAAAGAAAGGAATTGATTGAAGCAGCAGGCATGACGTGGACGGTAATTGAAAGTCTGCCAGTGCATGAAGACATTAAAAAACAAACAGGCGACTATCTTAAATACATTGAA
>JAYTOS010000082.1:0-24112 GCA_043747705.1 Bacteroidota bacterium | reverse complement strand
GGTAAAAAACAACTGTGGTTGGATTTTGATGTGACCCGTTCAATCATTCAGGAAAGAGATAATAAATTTTACCTGCGCCCTGTATTTCACTTCTTTACTGTGAACACAACAGGAAGTATTGCTGGTAGAGTAGGACCTAATGACGGATCTGCCGTACTTACTGTCTATAATGCAAAAGATACAGCTTATGCATTGCCTAATAAGGAAGGATATTTTAGATTAAGAGGATTGAAAAATGGAACCTATTCAGTTTTCGTCAACGCCTCAAACGGATATGCAGATACAACCATTTCAAATGTAGTGGTAACTGCACCAAAAGAAACGTCAGTAGGCGTAATTACGTTGCATAAATAAACAGTTTTAGTTTGTTGAGTTAAAGGGAAGAAGGGGAGTAGCAATACTCCCTTTTTTTATGCCCGCTATTTGTTGAAATAAGCTGCTTTGTTTGTACATTTCAGCATGCAAATCAATACTTTCCTGCTATATGGAGCAAATGGCTACACCGGACAACTTATTGCAAAGATGGCTGCCGGCTACGGACTCCAGCCCATATTAGCCGGTAGAAATGAAGCCTCGCTGAAGGCATTGGCTGCGATACTAAACCTGCCTTACAAAGTAATTGACCTGTCCAACAGGGAAGCATTACATAAAGCCTTACAAGAAGTGCCCGTAGTGCTGCACGCAGCGGGTCCGTTTCGCTTTACATCAACAACAATGATAGAAGCCTGTTTGGCTACTAAAACACATTATTTGGATATTACCGGAGAAATTGGCGTGTTTGAACAGGCCAAACGATACGATGCCAGCGCAAAAGAAGCAGGTATCATGATTATGCCTGGTGTTGGGTTTGATGTGGTACCCACAGATTGTACCGCCCTTTATTTAAAAAATCAATTACCGGATGCTACACATTTAAAACTGGCATTTGCTACCGTAGGAGGAAAATTATCGCATGGTACGGCTGTTACAATGGCTGAGGGTCTTGGCGAAGGTGGGGCAGTTCGTGAAAATGGAAAAATCACTAAAAAACCATTAGGCCATAAAGGGTTTTGGATTGACTTCGGGATAAAAAAATTATTTGTTATGTGCATTCCCTGGGGTGATGTTTCAACAGCTTTTACCACCACAGGCATCCCCAATATTGAAACATATGCCGGAAGCTCACCCAAAACTTTTTCTATGTTGAAGTGGCAGGGCTTGTATAATTGGTTATTGCGTACTTCCTTTGTCCGTAATCGGGTAAAAGCAAAGATTAAACAAAACCCCGCCGGCCCTTCTGATGAAATGCGTGCTAAAGCCAAAAGCCTGGTTTGGGGCGAAGTAGTAAATGATAAAGGCCAAAAGGCAACTGTCCGTTTGCAATGCCCCGAAGGCTATACCCTAACTGCCCATAGCAGTCTGCTGATCACGCAAAAAGTACTACAGGGGAATTTTAAAACAGGTTATCAAACGCCCGCAGGTGCTTATGGTGCGGATCTTATCATGGAACTACCGGATGTGAAACGTGAATCATTGTAATAACCTGTTTTTTACCATAAACTAACCTTACTAAACAATTCTATATTAAAATGGCAATCAACCGAAAAGCAGCAATTGGATTTATTTTTATCACTTTGTTAATTGATGTTACCGGGTTTGGGTTGATCATACCTGTTATGCCTAAACTAATTGAACATTTGTTGGGTATAACGGATATCAGCGTAGCTTCCCAATATGGTGGCTGGCTTACTTTTGCCTATGCTTTTATGCAGTTTATTTTTGCACCGGTACTGGGCAACCTAAGTGACAAATACGGCCGTAGGCCTGTGTTGTTGTTTTCTTTATTTGGTTTTGGAATTGATTATCTTTTTCTCTCCTTCGCGCCTTCCATTGCCTGGTTATTTGTAGGTAGATTGATTGCCGGAGTTACCGGTGCGAGCTTTACCACTGCATCAGCCTACATCGCAGATATCAGCACGCCTGAAAACCGCGCACAGAATTTTGGAATGATTGGTGCTGCTTTTGGATTGGGTTTTATCGTTGGTCCGTTAATTGGTGGGTTACTGGGTGAACTCGGCCCACGTATCCCGTTTCTCGTTGCTGCGGGGCTGGCGTTAGCTAACTGTTTGTATGGTTATTTTGTTTTGCCCGAATCTTTGGATAAAGAACACAGAAGGCCATTTGAATGGAAACGGGCTAATCCAATGGGCTCATTGATCCAATTAAAAAAATACCCGGCAGTAGGTGGGCTGGTTGTATCACTGGTACTTGTTTATCTTGCCGCCCATGCCGTTCAGAGCAACTGGAGTTTTTTTAACATTGAAAAATTTAAATGGAGCCCTAAGATGATTGGTATTTCATTAGGGGTAGTTGGATTATTGGTTGGTGTGGTGCAAGGCGGATTGGTTCGGGTGATCAATCCTAAAATAGGAAATGAAAAAAGTGTGTACATAGGCCTGGGCTTATATTCACTCGGGTTATTGCTGTTTGCTTTCGCATCCCAGAGCTGGATGATGTTTGTGTTTTTGATCCCGTATTGCCTGGGTGGTATTGCGGGACCGGCACTACAATCCATCATTTCAGGACATGTGCCACCCAATGAGCAGGGCGAATTACAAGGTGCCTTAACCAGTTTGATGAGTGCCACTTCTATTATCGGCCCGCCCATGATGACAAATTTGTTTGCATACTTTACACGCGCTGATGCGCCGGTTTATTTTCCAGGCGTTTCTTTCCTGCTGGGTTCCGTGTTTATGATCGCAAGTGCATTATGGGCTTATTTCGCTTTGCGGAGTGAAAAGGTGGCGGCCTGATTGGAGCAACAAAATCAAATAAGGAATAATAATCCGATTACACTTATTGCATACACGATCAAAACCACTATGGAATCTACACCCATATAGAGGAATTGTTTCCTTGGGCGAATGATCATTCCAACCATGTAAATACCGGTGAGTAAAATACCGATACACGTTAAATAGATATCCGAAGGTTTCAGCGAGGGAAGTATGGCATTGCCACTGATGATGGAAGCCACGATAAATAAAACCGGCAAAAAAGCATTCCCGCCAAAAATATCACTAACGGCCATCTGGTAATCTTTAATTTTTGCAGAGGCAATACCCGTAGATATCTCTGGTAACGCGGTGGCTAATGCCAGAAAAGTAGCTCCAAACAAAACACCGCCTATATGGAACCTGTCGGCTAATAACTGCCCGGTTTCTTCCAATGCCCAACCGGCAACCAACGTAATGATGGCGCAAACTGTAAAAACCACCAATGCAGGCTTCACTGAAAGGAAAGATTTTTTTTGCCTCGTATTAGCGGGCTTGTCATTCTCACTCCCAACTTCATGTGCATATATAGTTTTGCGTGGGTGAGGGTTGGGGGAGGCGGTTTGCTTTGATATCATATAAATGCTTCCCAGCCAAACACCCACAATGAGCCATTCAAAAGGAGTGGTTCTGAAAAAAATCAGTTGGGAAGAAAACTGTTTCCCTATCAGCACCAGGGTTAGAATAAAAATGAGCGACACGCCTTCCAACAATAAAATAAACGAAGTGCTTTTGAAACTGAGTGGCCCCAGTTTTCCTACACCAAAAATATCTATCAATACCAATACCACCGTTTGTATGGCAATGCCGCCAAGGATATTGCTTATTGCCATATCCATATTGTTGTGATAAGCGGCTACAACGGTAATGGCTATTTCCGGAAGATTGGTTACAATGGCCAGTAATACCAAACCGCCAAATGCTTCTCCGAGTGAGAAATGTTGCGCAATATAATCAGTGGCATAAGTAATACGGGTACCTGCCACCCATATGGCAGCCGCTGCTGCAACAAAAATAATAATAAGCAGCAAAGAAGAAAAATGGGCGATTAACATGGATGAGATATTATTCAGTTTAAAACTACTCAAATGAAGCCATATCAGGGTAACTGCTGTTACCCCCTATTTTTTCTGGATCTCAATTTTTACCCTTGTGCCCTCCGGTAAATGATATACCTGTGTTGCAATAGCAAGGTAGGCTTTAATATAATCAGGGAAAGTTCCGGCATATAAATTACCCGCTGCAAACTCCCCGCCAGCCACAAAAGGTGTTTTGGGGCATAACCGTTGATTAAAACCCAACTGGTTGCCGGCATACCATTCTTTCAAAAGGGTAGGGCCGATATAATAGCTGAAGTGCTTATATAACACAGTTAACCAATTTTCAAAATCCGAAGCAATCACTTCTTTTTTGCCGGTTTCAGTAGTAAAGAATACAATTTTATTTTCAGTGGTGTCAAAACAGAATTGGTTACCGAACAGGTCCTGGCCAAACGATGCCAGGCCCACAAACATTTCCCCGTATTCCTGTTTAAGTAATGTATTTACGTAGTCAATATCATTAAATTCCCGGTTATGCGAATAGCTGTACAGGTGGAGGGAACGCTGGTAAAAAAAGCCGCAATTATGACTTTCAATAACAAAATCAAAATAAGTATGGTCTTTAACCAATTGTTTATACCTAGATAGGAGCATAAAATCAGGTTCGCCAGAATAAAAATCTGTGACTTTATTCTCAGTTAACATTTTGAAATCAGCACTACTCATGGCAGGGTTCTTTTATTGTCGACTTTGTTTTTTACATAATATCTGTAACGGATAATACCCGCTGAAACTAATAACAACAAACAGGCTTCAGAAAGAAACTTCTCTGCATCCAGCCAATCGGTTGGCCTGTTTTTTAAAAGGGGGTCCATTAACAAACCATGGAAAACGAATAACAGTGCAGTACCGTAAGATAGTAAATGAATATTTTTCCAGGTTCTGAAACTTATTTTCTGTTTGATTATTTTTTGCGTTGTGACGATAACAATAATCAGTGCATACATGCTAAGACTGCCTAAAAGAACAATATAATTTTGTGTTGGGGCATGTAACGGAAAAAAAACATCCACAATACTGAATTTATTCGCTGGGTCCAGAATTAAAAACAAAGGATGTAGCAAAACAAATACTAATGCCACATAAGCTGTCCAGTTATGCAGGTCGTCAATATTTATTTTTTTCAGGGCAGCAGGTATTTTTTGCCAGTAAGAAGATCTTTTATAACCGGTACTTAACATCATTCCCAATAGAAAATTGAAAGTTAACAGGGCAGTTGCACACAAACCAAGGCCTGCAGAAATATCTAAATAAGATAGACCGAACATAATTGAGTATTAAATGAAATGGGCGTATATCGTGTTTATGCTGCCATAGTTTAAAATTATTTTACATTGCTGCTAAACCAGCTCTGCCTGATTTTTTTCATATCATCCATAACCGGTTTGCCCATCTGTTCAAAGGGCACGATAGCGGGCGTTAGTTGTTCTTTTATTATTAGGGTTGTATGCCTTTCAATATCCCGGTGTTTATACGTAACCGCTACTGCATCGCCCGGTTTTTTAGCCTGAAGAAAATTAGTGAGATCAGTGGTATTTTTAACACCTGTTTCATCCAGCCTTACTAATTCATCGTTTACATCTAACCCGGCTTCATAGGCAGCAGTACCTTTGGTAGTATTGCTGACGATGATAAATTTACCCTGTTCATTTATACGGGTACTAATACCAATAGCCGGCTTTCCTTCATTGGCTTTTATTAATTCGTAACCTGCCTCAGCTAAAAGAGCGGCATAGTCGATGGATGCGTGGCCGGTAATATATTTACTGAAGAACCCCGCAGCAAAAGCGGCATCAGTAACCGAGGCCAACGTTTCCTGCATGGTTATTAGCGTATAGGGTATTTCTGTTTTGCCAAAACGTTTCCACATAGCCTGCATATAGCTATCAATGCTTTTGTGGTAGCGTGTTTGCAATTCGATATCCAGTGCCAAAGCAATCGCTGCGCCATAGGGATAATAGGACGCGAACATATTGGCGTAATTATTTTTATCAATCGCAACTCCCGCATCTACAAATACAGCATGGTTACTTGCCTGCACGGGTGAATAAAATTTACCCCCCGGAGTATTTGATTTAACGTTTATAAGACCGGCTAATGTTTGCAGGTAATCCTTCTCTTTACTTAACCCTGCGCGGGCTAATAAAAGCTCCCCATAATATTGTGTAAATCCCTCAGCAAACCATAATTCATCGCTCATATTGCTTTTCTCGAAATTGAAAGGCTCAAGTGTTTTGGGCCTTATGCGTTCGACATTCCAGTTATGAAAATATTCATGTGCGAAAACTTCCTGCAAATCACCGGCACGAAAAGTATTCATGGGTAGGGATATCATAGTAGAGTTGCGGTGTTCCATTCCATCCCCCTGTACAAACGGATTCACGCTTGCAATGAAAGTATACGTGCCATAATCATAATCCGGGAACTCGCCATATACGGCCCTTGCTTCCTTTACAATCTTTTTTACTTTTTCTGCCAATTCATCGGCCTGTGAAGGCGTTGCTGCTGATTCCAGGCCAATGCGCATGGTAAAACTTTTTCCATCAGGGTTACTGATTGCCCATTGCCTGAATACAAGGTCACCTATCTTGGTGGGACTATCCATGAAATATTGAAGTCCGGGGGCAGTAAATGTATTAGGCTTATTAGTGGGTACCAATTGTGTTGCGATAACTGCTTTGTTTTCTTTGGGTAAGTCGAAGCTGATCTCAATCGGTGCATTATCCATGCCTTTCATCCACATAAAGCTGGCAGGCATATTCAGGTGAATACTTTCAGGGTCAATACCCGCATAGGTACCATCTGCATAATTACCATATAAAGTATAGGCGATGGTAAGGGTACCGGTATGTTTAGGTACTTCATACACATCCCCGTCAATCCTGTTTACTGTGATGCTTTTACCGGTATTGTCGGTGGCATAAACATCGTACACATTTTTCCCAAATTCATGCGTGGCATAACGGCCGGGAGAAGAACGGCTCATTTTAAAAATGGCAGGCTTCGCGGGTATACCACTTGCAGTCAATTCTATATGTGCCTCATGGTGAATGGCATTGGGAAAAGATACTTTATAAGTTATTTTTTGAGCCGATAGGGCAGTAAAAAAAACAAGTAAAACAGATAAGCTGAGCAGTTGTTTCATTAAAGAAAATTTTAGTATGAAGCAGTATTTCGCTAAGATAAGTTACCCTAACCATTTCGCATACGAAACACTGGAACACTACATGAACGGCAGTTTTTCAAACGTGACTACCTGATTAATAACAAGTTATGAATTTTATACATCTATCAGTCAATCCATAGTTTAACAGGATTCATTCATATTTATTAGGATAGTAATGATTTGGGTGTTAACTTCGCGCCTTAATAAATTTTACAATTTTTACAAATGGACACACAAATCACAGGAACTGTAAAGTTCTTTAACGAAGAAAAAGGTTTTGGTTTTATCAAGCATGATAATTCCAACAAAGAAACTTTTGTACATGCTAATGGCCTGGTTGACCAGATCGAAGCTAATGACAAAGTAGTTTTTGATGTACAAGAAGGACGTAAAGGCTTAAACGCCGTTAACGTTAAGCGTTTAAGTTAATTTAACACTGAACTTTCTTAACCTACTATAAGGCCATCCAGCGTAGCTGGATGGCCTTTTTTTTACTTACGATCGACTATTCATCAACCACATCTCTATATTTGCCAACTTAATACCAGCACATGTCAGAAACAATGCAGCAGTTACAGGAAACAGTGGATTTTATCCGCGGATTGGTTAGTAATGAAGCCTCAATAGGAATTATTTTAGGCAGTGGCCTGGGTAATCTGTCCAATGATATCATAAGCGAAAAAGAAATACCTTATAATGATATCCCACATTTTCCTATCAGCACTGTAGAGGGCCATAAAGGCAGGCTGATCTTTGGTGAATTAGGCGGTAAAAAAGTGTGGGTGATGGCTGGCCGTTTTCATTATTACGAAGGCTATACGCCTCAACAGGTTGCTTACCCGGTTAGGGTGATGCGGTTATTGGGTGTGGAAACATTGTTATTGTCAAATGCCGCGGGTGGGGTAAACAGAGGTTTTAAAATAGGGGATCTGATGGTTATTAATGACCATATCAGTTTATTTACCGAAAACCCGTTATTAGGTAAGAATGAAAACAAACTGGGCACCCGTTTTCCTGATATGAGTGAACCTTATAGCAAAAACCTTATCAGTAAAGTGGAAAAGATCGCCAAAGACAATCATATTGAACTGAAACATGGTGTTTATACGGGCGTAACCGGACCCACATTCGAAACCCGTGCGGAATACAAGCTGATTCATATTTTGGGTGGCGATGCTGTAGGGATGAGCACTGTACAGGAAACCATTGCCGCCATTCACAGCGGTATGCAGGTATTTGCTATGAGCGTGATCACCGATATCGGTATACGCGAAGAAGAAAATACCATTACCCATGAAGAAGTATTACAAGCCGCTAAAGATGCAGAGCCAAAGCTGACTTTGTTATTTACTGAGTTGGTGAGGTCTTTATAGCCATAAAGCCGCTATCAACTTTTAACGCGCTGCTAAGCCTCTTTACCGTTATTTTACAGCACATTTGTAAGCATGCGTTTACCATTTAGGCAAATCATACTGATTTTATTTATTTTGTTACTGCTTGGTAATAAACATTTACTGGCACAGGTCCGGTCGTCCGGCCAGTTAACCAACCTGCAGCAGGGCTCCAATATGACCTATGATAGTCAGGGCAGGCCCATTAAAAGAAGTACCGGGAAAGATTCACTGCAGAGAAGGGACCGGAACGCTGATTCCATTACTATTTTTTATCATTATTACGATTCGACCCGTCTCCGCACCCTTGATTCTTCTATTAATGATTTTACAAGCCGGTTCCCATTGCCTTATTATTACCACACCCTTGGTAACTACGGAACAGCAGCCCAGTCTTTCTTTTTCAACCCCAGGATGAAGGCCGGTTTCGATGCGGGATTTCATCAATATGATGTTTACCAGTTTACTGCTGAGAATACAAAATTTTACCAAACCACCCGGCCCTATACTGAACTGGCTTATGTATTAGGCAGTAAGGCTGAACAACTCATCAATTTTGTACATACACAGAACAAGAAAAGTAATTTTAATTTTTCGTTGGAATACCGATTTAGTAATGCGCCCGGTAACCTGAAAAACCAGAATGCCAGTCAGAATAATTTCCGGTTCACATCACATTACCAGACACTGAATAAAAAATACGAAGCCTATTTTATCTATTTTTCTAATAAGACGGCCTCTTCTGAAAATGGCGGACTGCAGGATATAGCAAAATTAGACAGCCTCGCGTTGAATGACCCTTATGAGTTGGAAACAAGACTTGGCAGGGCGGGTACAGCGGGCCGGAATCCTTTTAATACCAAAGTAAGTACAGGAAATATTTATAAAGGAGCTACCGTGTTATTGCGACATCATTTTGATATAGGTACAAAAGATTCATTGGTAACCGATTCCGTTACATACAAATTATTTTATCCGCGGTTACGGATAGAACATACTTTACGCTTTACGCAGAGCAGCTATAATTACTTTGATAATTTTGTAGATACGACCAGGTATAAAGATTATTTTAATTACACTACCACGCTGGATACACTTTCCTTTAAAGACGCATGGCGGGATTTGACCAATGAATTCAGCCTGATTTCATTTCCCGAGAAAAAGAACCTTAGCCAGTTTTTAAAAGCGGGTATTGCTTTACAGAATTTAAAAGGAACTTTTAATGATCTTACTACAAAGAATTATTACAATGTATACGCATTGGGTGAATACCGTAACAGAACCCGTAACCAGGTATGGGATATTGAAGCCAATGGCCAGTTGTACCTGAATGGCCAGAATGCCGGAGATTATGCAGCTTATATAAGTATGAAAAGATCGTTGGGTAAGAAGTTAGGCTACTTCAATATCGGTTTTCAGAATGTGAACCGTTCACCTTCTTTTATATTTGATCCGATTAGCAGTTTCCCGGTAGCTAAGCATGCCGATTTTAGTAAAGAGAACACTGTCCGCGTATTTGCCCTGTATGAAAATCCGCGAAATGGCTGGAAACTGGGAGGCGAATATTTTGCCGTGAATAATTTCATGTATTTTGACAGCTTCTTTTCTGCTAAGCAGGAAGCTACGCTGTTCAACGTATTACACCTGAATGCAGAGAAAAAATTCCGTTTATCTAAATACTGGAACTGGTATACCGAAATACATATTCAACAAACAACCGGCCAGCCGCCTGTAAATATTCCTTTTCTGCTTACGCGCAACAGGATTGCTTTTGAAGGGAATTTCAGTACCAATCTTTTCCTTTCAACCGGAGTGGAGATCAGGTACAATTCTTCCTATCACGCAGATAATTATTCGCCCTTTCTGGGGCAGTATTTTGTTCAGAACGGAAATAATATCAGCAACCGGCCCGATATCAATGCCTTCCTGCATTTTCGTATCAAAAGCCTGAAAGGATTCTTCAGGGTGGAAAACCTGAATACATTAGACATTTCGAAAGGCTTCTCTTTCAGCAAACTTAATCTGATGACTAACGACAATCCCGGTACAGGTTTATGGATACGCTTCGGTTTTTGGTGGAGCTTTGTTAATTAATAAAATGCTTCTTTACAATTTTAGAAATGACAGATATGCTGTATGTATCCCTGACTCCGTTTATTAAAAAGTAACCCGCTCCATTATTTATTTCGTTTGCCCCAGGTAATGCGCCTGCCAAGAATCAATTTCATCACAAGCTTATCCGTTGCATCGGTAAGTCCGAAACCCGGACCGAAATTAATCTCCCATTTTGGGTCAAGGTATAAATCAGCCACTAAAAACAGGGCATGGTTTTGTTCAGGTATTTTTTCAAACTGGTTTAACGGACCAAGATCGCCATAATATTCTGTACCCAAACTTACTTTGGGTGAAACAGCATAAGCAGCTTTAAAATTTGGTGCGAATGCGGGTGCCGAAGGTTTGTTAACTCCCTGAACCGTTACACCTAATACCGGATTGAGGGATAGATAAAGGTTACCCAGTGTTTTATCAATGATGGGCCGTATCTCCAAACTAAATGTCTCGCCGGAATATTCTTTGCTTTGCCATCCGATCTCGGCAGAAAGGCTTAATCCTACCGGCAGTTTCCATTTATCGGGTGCGGCAATTCTTGGCCTGAGATGTGTGCCAATCACCTTCCAGCCATGATTTGGGGTATAGTTGGTAAAAAGGTAAAAACCCAATTCGAAATTATCGGTAATGCCATGTGTAATCTCCACCGTTTCATGCACAGAATGATTGGACGGGAGTACGCCTTTTACAATATCCTTTCCACCATTGGCTGTGTAGTTACTATGTAGCTCGAAAATAGTTTGCCCCTTCGTCATGGTAGGGGATGCATATACCTGTATCTCATAATTTTCCTGTGCGAACAGGGAAAATGAAAACAGGCAGCAAAAAATTAACAATAATCTTTTCATACAGTATGGTTGGTAGGCTAAACTACAGTATTCATCAACAATGAATAAAAATTATTGTTCGAATGGATGAATTACCAATATATACCGGGGATGGCATGGTCTTTCAATGTATTCCGGTAGCGATTAACAATAAACAGCTAAGTGCTGATGCTATCTTTTCTAATAAGGCATTGGCTTTTATACTTCAAAATAAGCGAGGCTTCCGCCCACCCATTCCTTATCCTGGTTATACCTCACACCAATCATTTTTCCTTTACTTAATCTTGCAAGATTATTGGTGGCAACAGGCCTGGGTTCGCCTTCTTTCCAAAAATAAAAGATACGGATCTCTACTTTAGCGGGGATATCGGGTGTGGGTATGATATCTGCATATTTTACTTTGCGTTGCAGTATCCAGTTTTGCTGATCCGCTATTTTATCAATATCAGCTTTTGTTACATCAATTACTACACCTTGTCCTGCGAATGAAAACAAAGGTTTTAAAACATAGTTCTCCAGGTCGGCAGGCAGTTCTTTGATTTCGTTTAAAAAACGTGTTTTAGGCACATAGGGATTGTCGATGAAAGGAAGCGTATATTTGCTGATCCGGTAAAACCAATTAGGGTGTGGTACCCATTCTACATCCAGTTCGCTAAACAATAATTTACCCTTCTCCTGTATGTCAGCAGATTGTTGCTGAAGGTCATCAAAAATGATGCGGTTATAAATCCGTTTCACCTCAATTTTTATTCCGCCATTTTCATAAAATAATTTTCTTCCCTCCTGAATCAGTTCGGTTAAACATACAACCGGTATACCTACATAATCGGTTGTACAATAAAAATCAATTTTCGTTTTTTGCGCATGCGGTAATATTTCCAGTAAAATGACCTGCTCCGGTTGGTGTTTACCTAAGATTACTTCTTTTAAAAATGATTGATAGGTTTCAGCTGTAAAGCCGTTCAGGTAAGCAGAATAATTTTCAGGGATCGTAAAATGCCGCCTGGTTACTTCATCGTGCCATATCTGGTAAGCAAACAGGGTAGGGAATCCCTGCATTTCAACTAATTGGGGCTCCAGTTCACCCTGTTCATTTTCGCATATACCAAAGTCGAAAGCGATAAAATGGGTGTGTGCATTTTCATTGGGTACCCGCACTTCATCAGGAATGGCATGCGAGCTGAGGGTATTGAAATTATATTGCGTAATTACATCCACTATATTTTCACAGGCGGACAGTATTTTGTCTTTAAAATTCTTATCAACAAATACCGGGGTTTCAGCTATGCGAAATTCAATGGCACCGGGATGTTTACTGTTCAGGTCTGCTAAATAAGCCTGGTATTTTTCTTTTGTGAATGTTTCGTTGAAATGTTTTCTGATTTCGGGAACCATAAATACACGTTTATATATTACCTGAAAGTAAAAAATCCTGATCAACCGGCAGTAAGGATTTTATAATACTTAAAAGGGATGATCAGTCAAAATGTATTCTTCTAAATATGAAGGGACTAAAGTAAAAGTAAAATGATAATTATTTCTAACTCTCAATCAGTTCTCCAACAGCAAGGTTTAAAAAATTAGGTAAAACATGTTCGTAGGTCCACATGATCTTTTCCGGATCCTGTAATTGCTCCACCATACTTTTCCATTTGGGCTCACCATGGTTTTCAATTACGGTTTGTTTTTTATCCTCTCTTTGCAGGTACATACTCATGCCTGACGCATCCGCCTCAGGGTGGAACTGGGTTCCTAGAAAATAATCATTGAACCTCACTGCCATGATAGCTCTTTCATAGGGTACATGCGGCCTGTTTTTTTCTATGGCTAAAATACGGGCTCCCATTTCCCTTAATTTGGTGTGATTGGGTTCAATTACCTGGTAATCGCGGCTGTCTACGCAATAAAACGGATCTCTAAGGGCATCAAATACGAACTCATTTTTTCCATCTTCCAGCATATGAATTGGAAATACGCCAAAAGCTGTTGAATTGCGCTTGCAAACCGTGCCAATATGATAATACCGACATGCCAGCTGAAAACTATGGCAAATAAAGAATACCTGTTTTCGCGGAAAATGATCGGTAGATTTATTCCATTCCTCAATGCTTTTCAGCCAACCGAAATACTTGCTTTCCCATTCACTACCTTCTGTTTCCAAAGGCGAACCGGGACCACCACTTGAAATATAAATGTCATAGGAAGTATCGGGAACAGCCAGATCCTGTCGCACATCAAATTCGTTGCAGGTTATTGTAAACCGGTTGGTTTTACACCAGTTACCAATGATTTCACGAATACAGCGCATACCCTGATTAGCATGGCCCTCATAAAGGTCCAGAACAGCAATGCGTATATGTCTATTCTCTGTACGGTTCATAAAAGGCAAAAATAGGATTTTTTAAAATCAGGCATACATGCAATAGGCTTCATTTAATTTTTGAATGCCAGACTGCTTACTTTACACTTTTATAAGTAACTAAGATTTGTCTTAGGGGTTAGTGTCAATAAAGTTTCATACATCAGTTTAATGGTTTCTTCAATATCATTTTTGTGGAGCATTTCTACCGTAGTGTGCATATAGCGCAACGGTATGGAAATAAGTACCGATGGGCAGCCATCATTAGCGTAGGCAAAACTATCGGTATCTGTTCCGGTGCTGCGGCTGAGTGTTCTTAGCTGTACAGGTATTTTATTTTTCTCTGCCACATCCTGTACCACTTTCAATAATTTATTGTGGATGGCGGGTGCATAAGCTAAAGAAGGTCCTTTGCCACATTGTATATCACCTTCAATGGCTTTGCTGATCATGGGTGTATTGGTATCATGGGTAACATCGGTAATAATAGCAATATCGGGTTTAATGCGCCGCGCAATCATTTCGGCACCGCGCAAACCAATTTCTTCCTGAACGGCATTCACCACATATAATCCAAAAGGAAGTTTCATTTTATTTTCTTTCAGCAGCCTGGCAACCTCGGCAATCATGTAACCGCCGATCCGGTTATCAAAAGCACGTCCTATATAATAATCGTAAGCCAGTTCATCAAAACCCTCTTCATAAGTAACTACCGAACCAATATGGATGCCTAGCGATTCTACTTCTTTTTTATTTCGTGCACCACAATCCAGGCAAAGGTTATCTACTTTGGGCTGTGGTTCTTTTTGCTCAGGGTTACTAAGCCTTGTATGAATAGCGGGCCATCCAAAAACCGCTTTTACCGGTCCTTTTTTGCCATGTATCCATACCCGTTTGGCAGGTGCTACCTGGTGGTCAACACCACCATTCCTTTTCAGGTAAATCAATCCCTGTTCATTAATATAATTTACGAACCAGCTGATTTCATCGGCATGGGCTTCTATAACAACTTTAAAAGGGGCAGTTGGATTAATAACGCCTACAGCAGTGCCATATGCATCAGTAAAAAAAGTATCTACATAAGGCTTTATATATTCCAGCCAAACCTTCTGTCCACCACTCTCAAAGCCAACAGGGGATGGAGTATTGATATATTTTTTTAAAAAAGCAAGCGAAGTTTCGTTAATCAGCGATTTCGCTTTTGTTTTGGTATTCTTTGTTTTTGCCATGATTTTTATTTTATAAGTGATATCCCGATGATGCCGCAAACAGCTTTGGCGAGCATCAGCCCGTCAATGATTGCAAGATAATAGAGAATGCTTTTACGCCGATGCAATGAGTAGGCAACAATTATCAACAATATAAAGGGGATAGTGTTAACCAAGATACGGAGAAAGGGAAAATTACGCAGTATCCCGTACAGAATAAAAGTTCCCAGCCCGATAATACTCAAAGGGATAATGAGGTAAAAAATGGTTTTACGCAATCCATAACTGACAACAAATGTCTTTAATTGATGGTTATGGTCGGCAGCATAATCTTTAATATCGAACATGATACAGAGCATAGTGATGAACATGAAATTTTTAATGAACAATAAAATGCTTACCATACCCGGGGTATAGGGTATATCATCTTCAATACTACCAATAAGCACCGGGTATACGGTAACGGCACCGGCCCATACAAAACCTATTACAAAGGGTTTTAGCCATCCTTTATTCCTGAGGCTGTTGGTTGCTGCCTTTGGCGAAACACTGCCATAATACAAAGCAGCCACAACCGGGAATATACCCAGCAATAGCCATTGCAGTAAACCGGTATGGGTAATATGCTGCTGGTTTTCTTTGAGCAATAAAATAAAAGTCAGCAGAAAAATAAAAGTCAGAAGAACCTGCGAATAGGTAACAAATAAACTGTTTTGCGTATACCAAAGGGTTCGTGGGTTTACCGAATCGGAAGTGGGTTCGGCTATATAGGCATGCGTATAATAGAGCACGGTACCTGCAAAAACAAGCAGGTAATAAGATAAACTATTTAAGCGGGAATACTGTTGCAGGCTTGCTTCTACGGATAACGCAATGGTACAAATACCATAAAAGTAATTTCCAAAAAGAACAGATCTGATTAAACCATTCAACCGGTATTATTTTAATAAGATAATATTTTCTGAGGAGATGGTATCACTTACATTTTTGCCTTTGTCTTTCAACCAGAATTTAAAGTAAGCAGTATCGTTTTTTGTACCGCATCCTGAAATGGTGCTGTATCCCGAAACATTTGCATTATATGCATAACCAATCTCCAGTATTCCTTTCAGATTGCTGGTAGGGGTAAAATCGGGAACTTTGTTTTTGCTGATGAACTGGGCACCAGGTGTACCGGGACAAATTCTGGATACTTTTTGTACCCATAATGTATCCTGAATATCGCCTTCGGCATCAGTAAAACTTAATTGAAAAAGAAGTACATCTCCCTGTTTAAGGGTAGTTGAACTGATACTTTTGATCGCAATCTGCGGTTTTGTGGTATAAGTATCTTTCTTACAGGCATAAAACATAATCGGTATTGCCAATAGTATCAATATTTTTGTCTTCATTCGGTTCACTTTCTTTTCAAATTTAGTTAAAACATTACAATACATAGCAGTGACCTCATTTGATGTTAACAATATTTTCTCTCTTACACAGGATCCGGCTCTTTTTCTCGATCAATCCCTGTCAGCTTTCCGTTTCCAGTACGAGCAGAATCCCGTTTACAGGCAATGGTGTGATCTTACCGGTGTAAATCCCGCTGGTATCAAGACACTCGCCGGCATTCCTTCGTTGCCCATTTCTTTTTTTAAGACGCATACCGTTACTGCAACCCGTTTTATCCCCGAAGCTGTTTTTGAAAGCAGCGGTACCACGCAAACCACAACCAGCAGGCATATGGTGAAAGATATTGGTATTTACCGCCAAAGCTTTATGCAATGCTTTGAGAGCTTTTATGGAAATGTTAAAGATTGGTGCATACTGGGGCTTTTACCTTCCTATTTAGAACGCCAGCATTCTTCATTGGTATTCATGGTAGACGAATTGATAAAATTAAGTGGCCATCCTGATAGTGATTTTTACCTGGATGAGCATGATAAATTATCCCAAATCCTGAAACGGCTGGAATCGCAGCAACAAAAGACATTATTGATAGGCGTAACTTTTGGCTTATTGGATTTTGCCGCTTCTTTCCCTCAAAATCTCCAACATACTGTTGTAATGGAAACAGGGGGTATGAAAGGCCGTCGTAAAGAACTTACCAGGGTAGAAGTGCATCAATTATTGGAAGATGGGTTAGGGATTACGAAAGTTCACTCTGAATATGGTATGACGGAACTGTTAAGTCAGGCATATTCAAAAGGCGATGGACGGTTCAACTGTCCACCCTGGATGAAAGTGCTGGTGCGTGATGAGGAAGATCCCTTATTGATCAAAGAAACCGGCACAGGCCTCTTGCAGGTCATAGACCTTGCTAACACTTACAGTTGCCCATTCATAGCCACAGAAGACGTAGGCCTTGTTTACGGCGATGGCAGCTTTGAAGTATGGGGCAGGCTGGATAATAGTGATATCAGGGGTTGTAGCTTATTGATAGTGTAACCAGCGGTGTGAAGTGAGTGGTAAAAAGCAAAGGTTGGGTATTGATAAAAAAGAATCCCCGACTTCCTACTTTTAACCCCTAACTACTATATTTGCACCCCAAACAAAAACGCCCGGGTGGCGAAATTGGTAGACGCACTGTGTTCAGGTCGCAGCGTTCGCAAGGATGTGCTGGTTCGAATCCAGTCCCGGGCACTTTTTAATTTATCTAACTCGCTGCAAGTCAATAACTTGTGGCGTTTTTTAGTTTTATGAGGTACAACATAGGTACACGAATTGCAATAAATGGATGTTTTTACCTATTTCAAATAAATCAATTCCCCGCCAAAATCTGCGAATTATTGACCGCATTTGCATACAAGGCAGGTATTAAGGCCGTATTTATCCCTTTCCCATATCGCGGAGCAAATACCAGGGAGAAAGGTTTTAAAGAAAAAAAAGCGTGGAACGTGAGAGGCGAGCCGAACTAACCTTCGTACCGTTATTATTTGTATTTTGATGGGTCAACCACACTCTGCATCATGACGAATCCGCTCGAAGAGGCATACCATGCCTATATAAAAAATTCGGAATTTTATAGAGGAGTTATTATCTCACAAACAATTCAGCTTGAAAGATTAATAGATGAGTTTATTGCAAGGTACTTTATACCGGGATCAAAGAAAAAATTAGAGCTTATGGAACTTCTTATTTCAGATAGGATGAGTTTTAATGATAAGGCTGACGTTTTTATCCACCTATTAAAGAAGAAGTGTGAAATTCTGGGAAAAGATTTTAAGGCTGAATTCCCCCGTATCGCGAAAGATTTTCAGGAAATAGCAAAGGATAGAAACAGGTTTGCACACGATATGTCGGCACTGCCAAGCTCTGAAGATGAATATTATCAGGCAAGTATTATACTTGTCCCTTTTAAAAACGGTGCGCAGAAGAAATTGTATTACGCTAAAGACATTAGTATCATTACTGAAAGACTCACAAAATACACCAAGATAATTTCAATGATAAATGATGATGACACGGGAGAGCCCACTGCACAATGACAATCTTAAACATAGGTTACTAATTGGATCTGCTCATATAATTTGCATAATTATAGGTATATCACTTAAACAAGATATTGCAAACCCTTGCTTGCTGCAGCCTCCCGGTTCCTGATCAAGCGTGAAATTCTTTATTACAACATTGAGTATTTCTAAATTATTCAAATAGGCACATATGACCGGAGTAGTAGCTCCAGCAATAAGCATATTCTTTAAAGCGATTATCTGATCCGCTGGATGGTTCCCGTTAGTGCCAGCTATAACCCCATTTATGGTTATTTCATAATCATCCTGTAAATACCAGCAAAAAAACAGAAAGAAGGGTTTTCGGAAAAATAAGGATGGGGAATGTTAAACAACAGTCAGGTAATATTTCTATCCGTACAAAAAGAACTGAATTCACTTGATAAAATGGAAAGTAAAGCAGTTAAGCCAGGTTTGGGATGAATCAGTCAATGTATTTTGCCGGGATTAAAAAATATTGACTTCTTTTTCTAAAATAACACCAAATTTTTCAAGAACACTATCTATTATATCGTTGGAAATGTCCAGGATTTCCTGCCCGGCAGCCTGGCCGTAATTAACCAATACCAATGCCTGCTTTTCATAACAACCTGCATCCCCTTTTCGATAGCCTTTCCATCCGCATTGTTCTATTAACCAACCGGCAGCCAATTTTACTTTTTCGTCCTTTAATGCAAAGCCGGTAATGGCCGGGAAAGACTGTTTGAGTTGATCGAATTTTGTTTTTGTAATAACAGGATTTTTGAAAAAACTACCCGCATTACCTGTCTGGGCCGGATCGGGTAATTTGCTGCTCCTGATACGTATCACAGCTTCTGATATGGCTTTGATAGATAATTCCTTCACCTGCATTTTGGCCAGTTCCTGCTCAATAGCACCATAGCTGATATTGAATACAGGTTGTTTGCGTAAGAGATAAGTAACACTCAGAATAATATACTGCCCTTTATATTGTTTTTTAAACACACTATCCCTGTAACCAAAAGCACAATCGTTCAGGCTAAAAACCTGTATCCGGTTTTCTTTCAGGTGATAGGCATCCAAAGAATAAAACACATCTTTTATCTCAGTACCATACGCGCCAATATTCTGCATGGGAGAAGCCCCCACATTTCCGGGGATTAAACTAAGGTTCTCAATACCCGCATAATTATTATGGATACAATAACTAACAAACTGGTGCCAGTTTTCACCGGCGTAAGTTTTTACATAGTAATAGCGTGCATCTTCTTTTACCAGCTCAATCCCCTTCAACTCATTTTTTAATACAAGCCCATCAAAGTCTTTTGTAAATAAAATATTACTCCCGCCGCCCAATATTAATAATGGCCGACCGGATGCCACGGGTGATCCTGCTACCAATTCTGCCAGCTCATCTGTTGATGTAAAGGCAGAAAAATACCTTGCCTTAACATCAATGCCAAAACTGTTGTACTGCTTTAAAGATATATTCTCCTTTACATTCATGCTTTTATATCGTACTGCTAACTTCTTATTTTGTACTTTTCTATATGGGGTCAACATCCGGTAGTATGGTTACCCCCCGGTATCTTTTATTGGATTGTATGATGATGGTTTGTTGCCGGATCTCTTTCTTGCAAAGATTGATACGCCTGGCATCTTTGGGTAATTTGATTAATATTTCCCAAAGATATTGATTGCGCACCCTGTCAACAACCGGCTGTGCAGGGCCATTGGATTGTTTGGAAAAATTCTGTTTTAACCCCTGCATCATAATGTTTGCTGCTTCTTCCGCTATGTGTTTTTCTTTGTGTTTGAAGGTTACCTGTATTAAACGCGTGAAAGGTGGATAATCAAATTCTTTTCGGTTACTGAGTTCAAATGCGAACAATTGTTTAAAATCATGTGCCTTCACGAATTGTAAAACGGGGTGATGAATATTACTTACCTGTATCAATACCGTTCCTTTACCATCTTTTCTTCCCGATCTTCCGCTTACCTGCTCCATTAGTTGAAAAGCCCTTTCATTAACGCGGAAGTCTGTAAAATTAAGAATGCCATCTGCATCCACAATACCTACTAAGTTTACATGTTCAAAATCCAGGCCCTTCACTACCATTTGCGTGCCTACCAAAATATCCACCCGTTGCTGTTCAAATAATTTGATCAGTGCATCATGGTCATTCTTCCCTTTTACACTGTCATAATCCATCCTCGCAATCTTCGCATCAGGAAATTGTTCAGCTACCATTTCTTCAATTTTTTCAGTGCCAAAATTCTTCTGGGTAAAATCATGACTTCCGCAAGCTGCGCAGGTATTGATCACAGGATAAGATGTGCCGCAATAATGACAGGATAATTTATTCTTTGCCTTATGATACGTTAAGGTAACATCACAATGCTGGCATTGCGGTATCCAGCCGCAGGTATTGCAGATAAGGTATGGGGAATAACCACGCCGGTTCTGAAATAAGATGACCTGTTTTTTTTGCTGTAAAGAAGTTTGGATAGCTGTAACCAAAGCTGGTGTTAGCGCGATCTTTCCTTTTTCTTTGGAAGGCACTTTTTTCAGGTCTATTATTTCAATCTGCGGTAATTCTACCTGGCCAAATCTTTCTGCGAGGCGCACGAGACTGTATTTATGTTGCTCACAGTTGTAATAGCTTTCAATAGAAGGTGTGGCACTTCCAAGCAATATGTTGGCCTTGAATAGTGCCCCATAATAAATAGCTGCATCTCTTGCGTGATAACGCGGTGCCGGCTCCTGTTGCTTATAAGATGCGTCGTGTTCTTCATCGGCAATAATTAGCCCCAGCTCTTTAAAAGGCAGGAACAAAGAGGAGCGTGCCCCTAATACCACTTTTGTTTCGCCGTTCTTAACTTTGTTCCATATCTCCACCCTTTCATTAGGATTGAATTTGGAATGATAGATAGCGATATATCCCCCAAAATGTTTTTGCAGGCGCCGGATAATCTGTGATGTGAGTGCGATCTCGGGCAACATATATAAAACCTGTTTGCCCTTCAGTATATATTCTTCAATCAGTTTGGTGTACACTTCGGTTTTACCGCTTGCTGTCACGCCATGTAATAAACAAACCGGTTTTTCAAGAAAGCCGTTCCTTATATCCAGCAAAGCTTTTTCCTGGGCAGCAGACAAAATAAAATCTATCTGGATACTTTTCGGAAGCGTTCGTATCCGATCCCTGGCCCTTTTTTCTATAACTAAAATACCTTTATCCGATAAGCCCTTTAACTGGGCTGCCGATGCATTTGATTTTGTAAGTAATTGTGGCTGGGTTACTTCGCCTTCTGTTTTTATAAGGTGTAAATAGGAGAGTAATAACTCCATTTGTTTGGGTGCCTTGCTCCAGTTGTTAAGCAGGTCAGCCAGTTTGTCTTCGTTGTGGTAAACAGGGTTAAGTGTAATGTAAGTTTCCGTTTTCTCTTTGTATTTATCTTTCAGTTCTTCCCAGACATGACAAACCCCTTTATCAATCAATTTTTTAATAACAGGATACACATTTGAAGAATCGAGTAATTGCTGAACTTCATTTAGCCTCAACTCTTTTTTTAGTTCAAGTGCTTCCGCAACAATATATTCAGCATCACCGAGGTCACTGAAATCGAGCCCTCTTTCTTCATTCCATATTAAAATACTTTCGCTTGATAATTTAAGGTTAGAGGGGATGGCAGCCTGCATCACTTCCCCTTCGCTGCACATATAATATTCCGCGATCCATTCCCATAACTGTAATTGCTGGGTATATAATAAAGGCTCAGTGTCCAGTACATTTAAAATATCTTTTGGCTGGAAGGCTTCGGGCTTGGCAGGAAATATTTTTTTGATAATGCCGGCATATCTTTTATTCTTTCCCAATACCACTTCTACACGGATACCCGGTTGCACCGAATCTTGCAAATGTAAGGGTACGGCCCAGGTATAGTTTTTAGGTAAGGCTAATGGTATAATGACTTCAACAAACAATACAGGTGAATTTATTCAAAAATAAGCTTTAAGCGGATGGATAGTTTCGATACCGCATCAGGCCGCTTTCCATAAGGGTATACACTTTTTGTTTTAGAGACTGTATATCCTTCAGAGTAAGGCCGGCCACAGGCACTTCTTCCAGGTAAACTACCCGGTTGATGCCTGGCGTTAATTCAAAAATACCACGGTAATGCAGGCGGTCAAGGGTGTCAACCAATAATACCGGTTTAATAGGAGTTTTGGTTTCTATGGCAATGCGAAAGGCTCCGTCATAAAATTCTTTTAATGGTTTTTTGGTTTCATTAAATGTTCCTTCGGGGAAAATAAAAATAGAAATATGGTGTTTAAGGGCCGATTTCAATGCCCGAACACTTCTGGATCTTGTTTCAGAATCACGCCTGTCCACCAAAATAACCGCCGCTTTATATATCCAGCCAAAAACAGGCACTTTAATCATTTCATATTTACCCAGGATACGCATGGGTTGGTGAGCAATTAAAACGATTGGCGGGATATCCATATAAGAAATATGGTTACAAACGAAAATGTATTGCCTGTTCCTGTCGTGCGGTGCCTCATATATTTCTGTATGCTTAACCCCAATCAGAAAGTACCAGGTGACGGCCCATAAGCGGCAGATTTGGTAAATGATATTCCCGCCTTTGATCTTGCCAAATAACAGGGATAGCATAATAAACGGGCATACAAGGAACATGAGCACAATGAAAATCAGTAAAGCATAAACGCAATAAACATATTGTAACAACCGTAGCGTCAGTTTCATTTTTCTAACTTAGGCAAAAAAAAGGATAGACAGAGAACTCAATGAGTAAAACGGGCATTCACAACGGAATTTTTCATCGCTGCGATTAATGCATTCATGATAAGAATACATCAGAGTAGTGTAAAACAAAAGGGCATGCCTGTTAAAAGACTGCCCTTTAAAACCAATTAGCTTTTAGCTAAAAATCTACAGCAAACACTATGCAGCAGATTTCGAATCCCTTTTCTTAAGCAATAAAGCAAACACCCCAATACATGCAACAACCCCAACGATCATCAAAGCGCTTTCGTTCGGAGCATTTACTACTGCTTGTGCGAATAATAAGTTCATAATAATAATTTTTTTTGTAGTTTTTTAAATCAAACTGATCCGAAGGTCAATAGAAAAAACTGCATTTAAATCAAATTATTATTTCATAATAATGCCATTAAATAGTTAAAATAAAAATAATATATATTTTTTTTGGTGTTAACTCCCCAGTTTAATTAGCCATAGCACATTAAAAGATTTTTTTTAAAACAAGAGAAGAAAAACAAGAAGGACTGTTATAAAATCTACTTCTTATTATAGCTATCTGCTTTTTAGAAAAGTTATCCACATTTATAAAAAAGCTGGATAATACAGGTCTTATGCAACCGCAGAAACGTTTTCACTTGGGCTAACATTCTTATAATGGTAGTAAATCCCGGTAAAATTATTAGCTCGTGTTACATGTTACTAAACAAAACAAAAAAAGTGTCAATAAATGACACCTTTTTTGCTTCGGAGTTCCTGCAAGATTTTAAGCAGAAAAATTTAAAAGTAAGCTTAGTGCTAAACCATTCTTTACTGTTAATTATGGTAAGCAGATGCGCCATGCTCATAAATATCAAGGCCTGGTCCTGTTTCGGCTTCAGGATGAACGCGCAACTT
>JAYTOS010000081.1:0-31208 GCA_043747705.1 Bacteroidota bacterium | reverse complement strand
TCGCAGTATATGCGGTGATAGGCATTGCTTTTTTCATGTCCATTATGTTTCCAACCATATTTTCTTTAGGTATTAAGGATTTGGGGGGTGATGCCAAATTCGGCAGTAGTCTGATTATCATGTCCATTGCAGGAGGGGCTGTATTACCGCTGGTATTCGCCAGGGTAAGTGATGTAACGGACAATATCCAAAATGGATACATCATACCACTGCTTTGTTTTATGGTAGTACTGGTATTTGGATTAAAAGGATATAAAGTAATAAAACCAGCTAACCATGTTGCATAGATATTGCCTTGCCCTTGACCTTGTAAATGATGAAGCACTGATAGCGGAATATGAAAAATGGCATGCAGACGTGTGGCCTGAAATCATTAAAAGCATTACTTCTTCCGGTATTGAGCAAATGGAAATCTACAGGGCAGGTAACCGTTTGTGTATGATTATGGAAGTAAATGAACAATTTAGTTTTGAAGCCAAAGGAAAAGCAGACCAGGCAAATGAAAAAGTACAGGAATGGGAAACATCGATGTGGAAATTTCAGCAGCCATTACCTTTTGCAAAGCCCGGTGAAAAATGGATCCTGATGGATCAAATATTTAACCTGAAAGAACAGATAAAATAAGAAAGTAAAAATATTATGTTCTCATTACAAAACAAGCACGCAGTAATTACAGGGGGTGGCAGCGGCATTGGCAAAGCCATAGCAGAAACTTTTGCCAAACAAGGAGCTGTTGTACACATTATTGAATTGAATGAAGCAAATGCACGGCAAACGATTGCTTCCATCGAAACGGGAGGTGGGAAAGCATATACTTACCAGGGCGATATAAGCGACCAGCAGCAGGTTATGCATATTTTCAATCAAATAGATAGCCTGGATATATTGGTGAACTGTGCCGGCATTGCGCATATTGGTAAAGCGGATACGACTTCGGTAGAAGATTTTACCAATGTTTTTAATATAAATGTAAAAGGTACTTACAATAGTTTGCATGCAGCTATTCCCTTATTGAAGAAGAAAGGAGGTGGCGTGATATTGAATGTGGCATCAATAGCAGCATTGGTTGGGATACCTGACAGGTTTGCGTACAGCATGAGCAAAGGGGCTGTGTATGCCATGACTTTAAGTGTGGCCAGAGATTACCTTCAAGACCATATCCGTTGTAATTCTATTTCGCCTGCAAGGGTGCATACGCCTTTTGTGGATGGTTTTCTTGCGAAAAATTATCCGGGGAAGGAAAAAGAGATGTTCGAAAAATTATCTCTTTCACAACCGATAGGGCGCATGGGCTCAACTGATGAAATAGCAGCACTTGCATTATACCTGTGCAGTGATGAAGCTTCTTTTATCAGCGGCAATGATTATCCTATTGACGGCGGGTTTATTAAACTGAATAATTAATATTTCAAGAAATGTTATGGACCTGCAACTCAATCAAAAAATAATTATCGTAACAGGCGGTGCCAAAGGTATTGGTGAAGGTATTAGTAAAACACTGGCTGCGGAAAATGCTGTTCCTGTTATTATTGGCAGAAATGAAGCGGATAACCTGAAAACGGTTGCAGAAATACAGTCAGCCGGCGGTAACGCTTTCCAGGTAGTAGCGGAATTAAGTAAACCGGATGAATGTGAAAGTGCCGTTAAGAAAACCATCGCCCAATTTGGAAGGATTGACGGGTTGGTTAATAATGCCGGCGTAAACGATAGTGTTGACCTTGAGCATGGTAATTACGAAAGGTTTATGGATAGTCTTCATTTGAACCTGGTACATTATTATTTAATAGCACAGCATGCTTTACCTTTTTTAATACAATCAAAAGGAGCTATTGTAAATATTGGCTCTAAAACAGCAGAAACCGGTCAGGGCGGTACTTCTGCTTATGCTGCTGCCAATGGTGGCAGGAATGCATTAACAAGGGAATGGGCCATTGAACTGCTGAAATATGGCATCCGCGTAAACGCAGTAATCGTTGCGGAATGTTATACCCCGTTGTATGAAACATGGATAAAAGGTTTTGATGAACCCGAGAAAAAATTAAAAGAAATCACTTCAAAAATACCGTTCGGAAAAAGATTCACCACCAAGGAAGAGATAGGCAATATGGTGGTGTTTTTATTATCAGAAAAATCATCCCATACTACCGGCCAATTGATACATGTAGATGGTGGGTATGTGCATCTTGACCGGGCGATATAGTTTGTAAACCCTTTAGCATGCAAAAAACAAGCGTATATATTATTTTCATTTGAGTTGACCTAATTTATAACCATTCAAAATTTGTATCATACTGCCGGTAAAAAATATCAATACATCGTTGGTAAAGGAGGGTGAGCTACCCTGTTAAAAAGTGGGAGATATAAAATGGTTGATTTTAAACCTGGTAATAAAACTCGACCCGTAGTTTCTTTGTAATATGTGTTCTATACTATTCTGTTATTTGATATTTAATATGGGTATTGGCTGTTCATAAGTAGTTATATGCCTGACAATAAAAACAACACGATGAAAAATAAATGTTCGGGTATTGTTCTTTTTTTATTTTTTTCCATGTGTAGCCTGATTGTCCATTCGCAGGAAACGGGCAAATGGTCAAAACACAAAGCTAAAAAATGGTTGGCCAAACGAGAATGGGCGTGTGGATTGACCTTGCGTACACATCCATCTGTAAATGTGCAGGAATTTGCGAGGCAATATACGATCAACAAACCTTATTGGGATGCAGCTTTTCGTTTTTTAAAAGAACACGATCTGGTCACTATTGCCAAAGGGAAATATACTGTTGACGGGAATAACGTAACCGCTGCGGTTACAGAAGACCCATCCAAAGACTATCAGAAAACCAACTGGGAATCGCACCGTAAATACATAGACCTGCAATATGTGATTACAGGTGAAGAGGTAATAGGCGTTTATCCCACTGCCAAAGTAACCGTTACCAAAGAATACGATGAGAAAAAAGATGTTGCCAATTATAGTACAGAAGGAAAATTATACCATTCCATACCCGGTGCTTTTTTTCTTTTCTTCCCTTCGGATGCCCATAGGCCCAATATTACACCGGGTGGAAATAAAGTAGTAAAAAAAATTGTGCTGAAAATAAAGTATGCTGAATAAGTTATGTGCTGCTATTAATGACAGGAATAATTTACTGCAGCGAGGGTTTTGCTACCGTAACACAAATTTTGGTTCCTTCTCCCGGTTTACTTTGAATGGATAATTGTCCGTTTATAGAAGCTGCACGTTCCTGTATCCTGGTTAAACCCGGTGTTTGTTTTTGAGGATCATACATAAATCCTTTACCATCATCAATAATGGTGAGCGATATCGTATCGGCGATATCTTCAATCGTAACGCCTACATTGGCTGCATGTGCATGATACATAATATTGGTGAGCACTTCCTGGCAAATCCGGAAGAAGTCTGTCTTGATCTCGGATGTCAAATCTTTTTCATTATAATTACCGGTAAAATGGCAAGGAATCCCGTTTAAAATAGAAAACTCCTTGCAATGCCATTTTACTGTAGCGTTCAGTCCCATTTCTTCTAACACCATAGGATTAATAGCAAATGAAATTCTCTGGATGGTGGTAATCAGCAGGTCTGCAATTACCGAAGCATGCTCGGCTCTTTTTCTAACGGGTTCCGGCAATTCTCCGGCCTTGATTCCAATCCAATCAACATCCATTTTTACTACCGATGCAAGCTGGGCCAGCTCCTCATGCAATTCAACCGCCAGGTATTTCCTGTCTTGTTCAATACTTGCTTTGAAATGGGTAGCTAAGCTTTTAAACTTTTTATATTTTTCTTCAACTTCCTGTTCTACCTGTTTTCTTTTGGTAATATCCTTGGCGATGGCAAAAACGATCTCATCATCTGCAAAATAAAGGGATGTCCACTCAAGCCAAATAATCCCCCCGTCTTTTTTTATATAACGATTTTCAAAATTGATTAATACTTTGCCACCATGCAACTCTGAACGCTGATGGATGGTTAACGCCCTGTCTTCCGGGTAAATAAATGTATCAATAGGACTTGCAAATAATTCTTCCTCTGTATATCCTAATTTCTCAATTACTGCGGCATTTACTTTTTTTAGAAAGCCATCTTTACCGGCTATACATACCAGATCGGGTGTCATCTCAAAAAAAGTAGATACTTTAAATTGTGGCTCCTTGCTATTTTCCATATTCATCCAATCATTCCGTTGATAAAGGAAGGGTTTTTACTGGTGATATTATTTATACAATCTGCACATGATCAGCTTACATGTAAAAAAAGGTAATTTACGAAAACACTTCCGTTTTCCCGCTGCTACGACATCGTTTTCGATAGAAAACAACCTGCCGGAAGCTTTTTCTTTGGGAATAGGGCTTATTTTTAAGCGGATTTAATAATATCTGTAAAATCAGCCAGAACCCATGGGTAAACACATACAAAAAAATATTTTTTCAATCGAACAGACCATGCGCTGGTATGGCCCCAACGATCCTGTAAGCCTCGCCGACATACGACAGGCAGGTTGCAGCGGAATAGTTACCGCTCTCCATCATATTCCCAATGGACAGGTATGGACAGTGGAAGAGATCAATAAAAGAAAACAGGAGATAGAAACAGCGGGACTCGTATGGAGTGTGGTAGAGAGCATACCCGTTCATGAGAAAATAAAAACTCAAACCGGTGATTATCTAAACTGTATTGAAAATTACAAGGCTTCCATCACAAACCTGGCAACCTGTGGTATATATATAGTCACTTATAATTTCATGCCGGTACTTGACTGGACAAGGACCGATCTTGCCTATACATTGCCCGACGGTTCCAAAGCACTTCGATTTGACAGGTTGGCATTTGTAGCATTCGATGTATATATACTTAAGCGGGCTAATGCCGAAGCTGATTATGTAAAAGAGGAACTGGCAAAAGCAAAACAGACATTAGATGGCATGACAGATGCAGAAAAATTATTGCTGCAAAGAAATATCATTGCGGGATTGCCAGGCAGTGAAGAAAGTTTTACCCTCGAACGGTTTCGTGACGCATTGAATGCTTACAGGAATATTGACAGGCATAAATTAAAAGAAAACCTCATTTTCTTTTTACAACAGGTCATTCCTGTTGCCGAGGCCAACGCGGTAAAAATGGCTATTCATCCTGATGATCCGCCATATGCTATTTTGGGTTTACCGAGGGTAGTAAGTACAGAAGCGGATATCAATGATCTAGTGGCAGCCATACCCAGCGAGGCCAATGGCTTGTGTTTTTGTACAGGCTCTTATGGTGTAAGGGCCGATAATGACCTGCCGGGAATGGTTAAACGTTTTGCTAACCGTATCCATTTTCTGCACTTACGCAGTACCGAACGAGATGCAGAAGGAAATTTTTACGAAGCAAACCACCTGGAAGGTAATGTAGACATGTATGCAGTGATGAAAGAAGTAATTATTGCCATGAATAACCGGAAAATAGCCATCCCCATGCGCCCCGATCATGGGCACCAGATGCTGGACGATCTGCACAAAAAAACAAATCCGGGTTACTCTGCAATTGGCCGTTTGCGTGGATTGGCAGAATTGCGAGGTCTGGAAATGGGTATTGCAAGAACGGTTTTTGGTTAATGCAACCGCTAATCCTTTTGTTAGCCATCGTACAGCTAAAATCTTTCTCTGAAGGCAGATCATAACTAACGTTAATTAGTAAAGAATTCCCCGTGTTTAACTATATTTTTTAAATATTTCCTGCAAATAGAATTGTCTATTAAATTTATGGACTATTTTTACCCCATCATTTAAGTAGACTTATGAATTCAATGCTATTCAGTAAACCTTTTATTCCCATCCGCCCTTGTTGTTGTAGATAATATGTCTGCCAACAGGGCCATACTTCTTTCAATTTTTACAATAACAGAATTTTACAAATGGATACGCCAGGAAACCAAACCCTTTCAAAATTACTCCATCAAATTGATAGACTTTCTATTAAGGAAGCGATTTTGTTACTGGCAGATAACTATCCCGGCAAAATAACTTTTTCATCCAGTTTTAGTTTCGAAGACCAGGTAATTACACATAAGATATTACACAACAAAATACCTGTCAGCATTTTCACCCTTGATACAGGAAGGTTATTTGCAGAAACTTATTCGGTCTGGAACAGCACCAATACCCGTTATCAAACAAATATCAAAGCGTATTATCCGGATCATACCCGATTGGAATCATTTGTTTTGGAAAATGGACCCAATGCTTTCTACGAATCGATTCAGAAAAGGCAAACCTGCTGTGCAATCAGGAAAGTAGAACCGTTGAAACGTGCATTGGCCGGTAATGCTATATGGATTACCGGACTGCGTGCCGAGCAGTCGGCCGCCCGGCATAACCTGCAATCATTGGAATGGGATGCTGCGAACCAGATTATCAAATACCATCCATTGCTGCATTGGACCACTGAAGAAACAAGGGCATATATAGACGAACACAATATTCCATACAACCCATTACACGACAGGGGTTTTATAAGCATAGGCTGCGCACCCTGTACCCGCGCCATAAAAGCAGGAGAAGATTTCAGGGCCGGCCGGTGGTGGTGGGAAGATAACAGTAAGAAAGAATGCGGCCTGCATGAGCAACAACATTTAATAACAGAAACCAGTTTATAATTTTTTAAGATGAATCAATACCGTTTAGATCATTTAGGCCAGTTGGAATCAGAAGCCATTCATATTATGCGCGAAGTGGCGGGGCAGTTTGAGAAGCCAGCTTTACTGTTTAGCGGCGGCAAAGATTCCATAACACTGGTACACCTCGCTTTAAAAGCATTCAGGCCGGGAAAATTTCCTTTTCCACTGGTACATATAGATACGGGGCATAATTTCCAGGAAGCATTGGATTTCAGGGATGAACTGGCCGATAAGATAGGAGAGAAACTGATTGTTAGAAAAGTTGCCGACACGATTAAACAACAAAACCTAACTGAACCCAAAGGAAAATTTGCCAGCAGGAATGCTTTGCAGACGTTTACTTTATTGGATACGATTAATGAATTTAAGTTTGATGCCTGTATCGGCGGTGCAAGACGCGACGAAGAAAAGGCAAGGGCGAAAGAAAGAATATTTTCTGTGCGCGATGAGTTTGGACAATGGGATCCCAAACTGCAAAGGCCCGAATTATGGAACACCTATAATGGACGGATACATAAAGGCGAAAACGTACGCGTATTCCCTATCAGTAACTGGACGGAACTGGATATCTGGAATTATATCCGCAGGGAAAATATTGATCTTCCTTCTATCTACTTTGCCCATGACAGAGAAGTGCTGGAATATGAGGGTCAACTGGTAGCTACTTCTGAGTTTATCCAGCTGGAAGAAACTGATAAGATCAGCATCCGAAAAATAAGATACCGGACGGTTGGTGATATGACGTGTACCGCTGCTGTTGAATCTACAGCTATAAACATAGATGATATTATTAAAGAGATTATCGCTACCAAAACCAGTGAGCGTGGCGAGACGCGAATTGATGACCGGGTTTCGGAAGCAGCAATGGAAGACCGGAAGAAGAGCGGCTACTTTTAATGATGGCAAGCTGTATAAGTGATACACTATTACAATTTGTTATAGACCCTGTAAAACAGAGTACTTTACTTTTAACAACAGAACGCAAATGGATATATTAAGATTTATTACCGCAGGTAGTGTTGACGATGGAAAAAGTACACTTATTGGACGCTTATTATACGACAGTAAATCCATTATGATTGACCAGCTGGAGGCTATTGAACGCCAGACCAAAAACAGGGAAGAAGGGGATATTGACCTTGCCTTGCTTACAGATGGATTACGTGCAGAGCGGGAACAGGGTATTACGATTGATGTGGCGTATAAATATTTTTCTACCCCCAGGCGCAAATTCATTATTGCCGATGCCCCCGGCCATATCCAATATACCCGGAATATGGTAACCGGCGCCTCCAATGCAGACCTCATCATTATTTTAGTTGATGCAAGAAACGGTGTGATAGAACAAACGAGAAGGCATTCAATTATTGCATCCCTGCTCAATATACCGCATGTGGTGGTGGCCATCAATAAAATGGATATTGTAGGTTACTCGCAGGATACTTATAACAATATTGTGATTGATTTTGCTAAAGTGGCTGCATCATTGGGATTGAAGAATGTAACCTATATCCCTATAAGTGCACTGGATGGGGATAATATTGTAGACCGCTCGGAAAATTTTTCATGGTATGAGGGTGAACCATTGCTGCACTTACTCGAGAATGTGGAAGTGGCAAGTGATGTTGATCTGACACATACCCGTTTTCCGGTACAATATGTAATCCGGCCACAAACAGATGTATTGCATGATTACCGTGGCTATGCCGGTAAGCTGATCAGTGGCATTTATCGCAAGGGTGATAAGGTAACCGTTCTCCCTTCCGGCTTACAAACCAAAATTAAAGCCATTGAGATAGGCGGAAAAGAAATCGAAGAAGCATTCGCCCCGCAAAGTATTGTATTGCACCTTGAGGACAATATTGATGTTAGTCGCGGTGACGTGATCGTTGCTTCCGATGACCTGCCACAAGTAGCGCAGGAATTAGACATACTCGTATGTTGGATGGGTAATAAACCATTTGCTGAAGGAAACGGCTACCTGTTGCAGATCAACAGCCGCCTGGTAAAAAGTATTGTGAAAGAGATCCATTATAAGTTAAACGTGAACTCATTGGAAAAAGAGCCTTCACCCGAATTGGTATCCTTAAATGATATTGTAAGGGCAACGATTAAAACGGCATCACCTGTTGCATATGATGTGTATACTGACCTCCGGGTAAATGGTGGTGCCATATTAATTGATGAAACAAGTAATGTAACCGTTGGTGCCTGTATGATCCAATAAATAAATGAATGAATAATACCCTACCTAAAGGAAAAGTTATTTTGGCAGGCGCCGGCCCCGGCGACCCTGACCTCATTACCGTTAAAGCAGCTAACTACCTGCAACGGGCCGATGTGGTATTGACTGACAGGTTGGTAAGTAAAGTAATCTTAACCCGTTATGTAAAGCCATCCGCTGAAATTATTGAAGTGGGTAAACAATGCCGCAGGGGTATTTCCACACCACAGGAAACCATCAATGATTTATTGGTGAAATATGCTTTACAGGGAAAATTTGTGGTACGGTTAAAAGGTGGCGATATTTCTTTTTTCTCCAATATACTCGATGAACTTGAAGTATTAGTGGCCAATGAAATTGCCTATGAAATTGTGCCGGGTGTTACAGCAGCTTCCGGTGCCGCAGCCTATGCAGGGATGCCATTGACAGCAAGGGATCATGCAACTGCTGTGAGGTTCCTTACCTATTATAAATCAACAGTGGTAAGCGAAGCCTATTGGCAGGAATTAGCTAGTACTGATGATACCCTTGTATTTTATATGTCTTCGGAAACTCTCGATGCATTAGTTAATAAATTGATTGAATACCGCATTGATGAAAGCAAACAGCTGGCTGTTATTGAACAGGCTACAACAGCCTACCAGCAGGTATATACTTCTTCCCTCTATGCGTATGCGGAGAAACTGAAAGGACAGGAATTTCTTTCGCCCTCCCTGGTAATCATTGGGAAAGTGGTGGGCTTGCAGGAACAATTCAAATGGTTTGAGGGGAGCGATGCACGCGAATATTATTTTAAACCATTAACAGGGATACAAAAAACGATTCAGACGACTGATACAAAACAAGCATATGCTGACAGAGCCTAAATTAACACTACTACAAGACCTGGTGAAAGCTGCGGGAAGGGAAGAATTGATCTGGATGAACGGGTATATATCTGCTATTCTCAAATCCGGTTCAATAACAGAACCGGTGCATACGGTAACTAAAAAAATGACTATCGTTTACGGAACCGAAACAGGTAATTCAAAGAGAGTAGCTACTGATCTGGCTACCAAAGCGAAGAAAAATAATTTGATGGTCAAACTTGCCAGCCTTGATCAATACCGTTTAACAGATTTAACCAAAGAAGAAAATCTTTTTGTTGTTATCAGTACACAGGGGGATGGTGAACCACCGGTGGCTGCCCAAAAATTTTATGATCATATACACCACAACGGTTTCCGTTTAGATAAAGTGAAATACAGTGTATTGGCATTGGGCGATACATCGTATCCTTTATTCTGTAAAACAGGCGATGATGTAGATGACCAGTTACAAAAGCTTGGTGGCAAAAGAATTGTACCCATACAAAAATGCGATTTAGATTATGATACTGATGCCGAAAACTGGTTTAACCAGGTGATGCAGGCCATTCACGATTCGGTTGTTGAACCCCCGGTTATTGTAAAACCTGCCCCGCAATCCGGGGTTAAGGTAAACGCAAAAAAAATCTATACCGGAACGGTCTTGTCAAATATTAACCTGAACGACAGAGGTTCATCCAAAAAAACATATCATGTAGAACTGGCTGCTGAGGAGGTAGATTATTTACCGGGTGATTCAATTGGTGTTGTGCCCGAAAACCCTTTGGTCACGGTTAATGCTATTATTACATTGATCGCAGTCGATCCCGGAAAAACGATTAAACATAAAGAAGCAACCTATACCGTTTTTGACCTGCTGAAAAAGAAAGTAAATATTCATTTCCTGCATGAACGTATTGTAAAAAAATATGCGGCTATTGTTAGGCACGATATTCCCGAAGCAAAAATTGACCTGCTTGACTTGTTGAAAACATATCCGGTAAAAGATGCAGCGCAATTTGAAGAAGTGTTACAGGTACTTCCGGCACAATCGCCACGTATCTATACCATTGCCTCATCCATTACAGCCCATAACGGGGAAGTACACTTAACTGTAGAAAAAGATTTTTTCGTAATAGGCGGAGAAAAGAAAACAGGGGTATGCTCTGAATACCTGTCAGGGTTGGCAGAGAATGATGAGTTCGAATTTTTCGTACAAAAAAATAAACGATTCAAACTGCCTGCTGCTGATAAAGATATCATTATGATCGGCCCCGGAACCGGTATCGCTGCTTTCCGCTCTTTCATAAGTGAGAGGGATGCCATGGGTGCTGCCGGCAAAAACTGGTTATTTTTCGGAGAAGAACATTTTGCTTCCGATTTCTTATACCAGACAGAGATACAGAATTGGGTTGAAACAGGGGTGCTTTCTAAAGTAAGCCTGGCATTTTCTGAAGACAATCCAGCAGACATATTTGTTTCGCATAAACTTATTGAAAACGGCAAAGAGCTGTATAGCTGGATCCAGTCAGGTGCTTCAATATATGTATGTGGAGAGAAAGCCCCGATGAGTGTAGAGGTGGAGAAAGCTTTGTTACAGGTAATCGAAACCTATAGCGGCTTGCCTGCTGCCGGTGTGATAAATTATTTCGAAAAACTGAAAGAAGAAGGAAGGTATTCGAAAGATGTATATTGAGTATGGTTAAAATGGTTAAAGGGGTTAAAGAAGTTAAATATGTTCTAAACTACTTTAACCCTTTTAACTTCTTTAACCCATTTAACTTCTTTAACCCTCCCACCAATTAGCAAACAATGTCAGAAAACAAGCATTTATCAAATATTGAAAAAATAAAACAGGCAAGTGATAACCTGCGTGGTAGTATAAAAGAAAGCCTGCAGGATGAAATTACCGGTGCCATTCGGGAAGATGACCAGGCCGTAATCAAATTTCATGGCATGTACCAGCAGGATGACCGGGACAGGCGTGAAGAAAGGGCCGCGAAAAAATTGGATCGTTTATATTCTTTTATGATCCGTTTGCGTTTGCCGGGCGGTTTTGTAACGCCGCAACAATGGATAGCTGTTCACGATATTGCCGGCGAAAACTCAACAGGTGTGATCAAAATTACTACACGGCAAACAATACAATTACACGGCATTATCAAATCAAAAATAAAACCTACGATCAGTGCTTTTAGTGAAGCTAAATTAGATTCTATTGCTACCTGCGGAGATATTAACCGTAATGTGCTTTGCAGTTCCCATCCCAAACAATCACCCATTCACGCACAGATATTTGCCTATGCAGATAAGATAAGTGAAATGTTGATGCCCAAAACAAAAGCGTACTACGAAATATGGCTTGGAGAAGAAAAAATAGTTGATAAAAAAGAAGAGGAAGATCCCTTGTACCAGGACAGGTACCTGCCACGTAAATTTAAAATAGGTATTGCCATCCCCCCTAATAATGATGTAGATGTGTTTGCCAATGATGTGGGGCTGATTGCGGTAATTGAAAATGACCAGTTAAAAGGGTTCAATATTGCTATTGGCGGCGGTTTATCAACCACCCACGGTAATCCCGAAACTTACGCAAGACTGGCTACCCTGATCGGTTTTGCAGATAGTGAGGAAAAAACCTTGAAAGCCATCTATGAAATTGCTACGATACAACGTGACTATGGAAACAGAAGCGACAGGAAGCTCGCCCGGTTAAAATATACTGTTGATAAACAGGGTATAGAATGGTTCAAAAACGAATTGGAAAAAAGAACGGGTTTTGTATTAGCCCCGGTTAAAGCGTATACGTTTACAGATCGCATTGATTATTATGGATGGCAACAAAATAAACAAGGGCTTTGGTATTATACCGTGTTTGTAGAGAACGGAAGGATTTTGGATGATGAAACGGTTGCTTTAAAATCAGCACTCCTCGAAGTGGCCAAAACCGGTAAAGTTAATTTCCGGTTTACCTGTAACCAGAATGTAATCATCAGTGATGTTGTAGAAACCGACAAGGAAATGGTGAATGGGATACTCGAACGGTTTCAGATTATCAGCCATACAGAATCTACCAGTATCATCCGTAAAAATTCAATGGCCTGTGTTGCCTTGCCAACCTGCCCCTTAGCCCTGGCAGAAGCACAGCGGTACCTGCCCTCATTAATTTCTAAAATCGAACCAATATTGGGAAAATACCAATTATTGGATGATGGGATTATTATTCGTATGACTGGTTGTCCCAATGGCTGCGCAAGGCCTTATGCGGCAGAGATAGCATTTGTGGGAACAGCAGCCGGGCGGTACAATTTACATATTGGGGGCGACAGGATTGGGGAGCGCTTAAATAAAATCTATCGCGAAAATATACAGGAGTCAGAAATACTTAAATCACTTGATGGCCTGTTTAAAGTATATGCTGCTGACCGGTATACAGGTGAAACATTCGGCGATTTTTCTGTTCGTCAAAAATGGGTAACTGTCTGATTAAGGGGGTAGTTTTTTTAATAGCCTTATCAATTCAAAAAATCATTCAAGGGAAGAAAAAATATTTTACTAAAAGTCTACTAATTTAGTAGGAATATAATATATTTGCCTTGTCACAAGAAAAACATAGTATCAGCGCGTGTGCTAACACGATTTAAATATATCCATGATCAGAAATTCTAAAAGACGATGTTGAGGATGTTTATTCGTCTTCCCATAGAATGCATTTTCTGAAAATATTCCAACGTATTGCTATTGTCCATCAATCATTTGATCAGGTTGTTACAAAACAACAGGGTAATGTATGCCCGGCATGTATCATAAATAAATAATAAAATGAACAAATTACCCAGCGTAACTATCCTTATATTTTTATTCATACCTTTTTATTTGCAGGCCCAATTAAACGGCGCATTATTGTTGAGTGGAAAAATAGTGGGTGAGGACCACCAGGGGGTACCCGGTGCCAGCGTGTCTGTAAAAGGAACAAAAACAGGGACAGTAACTGATTCATCCGGAAAATTTTCATTGATAATTAATAGTAAACTACCATTTCGGATTTTAATTTCTTCCATTGGATTTTCAGGACAGGAAATAGAAATAAAAAATGCCAATCAACAACTGGCGGTACAGTTAACCACACAAACTTATATAGCTAATGAAGTAGTGGTTACGGCCAGCCGTACCCCCGAAAAAATATTGCGCTCTCCGGTAGCTATTGAAAAATTAGATCTCCGTGCATTAAAAGAAACACCGGCAGCCAGCTTTTACGATGCATTGGGCAATGTGAAAGGTGTACAGCTAACTACCTCCTCACTTACTTTTAAAGTGCCCAATACCCGCGGTTTTAACATACCCAATAATTTCCGGTTTATGCAATTGGTGGATGGGATAGATATGCAGGCCGCAACACTTGGCGTACCATTGGGAAATGCGATAGGGCCAACAGAACTGGATATCCAAAGTATTGAAGTCACACCCGGTGCAGCCTCAGCATTGTATGGAATGAATGCAATCAATGGTATGGCTAATCTCATTACCAAAAATCCTTTTAATTCGCAGGGGTTAAGTGTATTTCAAAGGGTAGGGGTAAATCATGTTGATGGAAAAGACCATACCGTTAGTTCATTAACAGAAACGGCTATCCGCTATGCAAAAGCGTTCAATGATAAATTCGCTTTTAAAATGAATGTAAGTTATTTACGGGGTGTTGACTGGATATCTGATACAAGAAAGGATCAGAATTCGAATAACAAGATCACCGCGAATCCCTTATATCCGGTATTGGATGGTGATAATAATATTGCTTTTGATGGTTGGAATAAATATGGTGATGATGCATTGGCCGGGAGTAATACCGTTTCGGTAACAGGCCTTACCATAGACGGGCAGCCTAATAAAACCTTAACTGTTGCCCGTACCGGTTATTGGGAAAAAGACCTGGTTGATCCGAAAGTAGATAACCTGAAATTTGATGTTGCTTTGCATTATCGTTTTAATCCTCGCACCGAACTAAAATATACGTACCGAATTGGTAAAATGGATGGTGTATTCCAGCGGGGAAATAAAGTAAAACTGGATGATGTAGTGGTTCAAAACCATCAGTTGGAATTAAAAGGTAGCAACTTTACGGTGAAGGCCTATATCTCAAAAGAAAATACGGGTAATTCCTATAATGTAAAACCGTTGGCCGATAATTTAGACCTCTATACCGGGGGTAATGCCAATGTATGGAGTGCAAAATATAAATACGCGTTGAATGAATATGCCGGAACGCATGGAGGTACCTTATCATCCGCCAACCTGGTTGCTGCTACCCAATATGCGCGCCAGCAGGCCGACAAGGGGCGTGTGGAACCGGGTACTGAACGGTTTGCTATTGTAAAAGACTCGATTATAAAAATCAATAACTGGGATATTAAATCAGGTTCCATTCCCAATGCACCCGTAACGGGTGGTGCGGCATTGGTTCAGAAAAGTAATTTGTACCATATTGAAGGTCAATGGGATCTTTCACAAACTGTAAAATTTGTCAACCTGTTAATTGGTGCCGATGCACGTGTGTATGAATTGATACCTGATGGAAATAATTTTGTTGATTTCAAACGTGCCATACCAGACAGGAACACTGCATTACCCGATGGCAGTTTCGGAAGTAATACATACTATAAAAAGTTCGGCGGTTTCGCGCAGGTTACCAAAACATTCTTTACCGACAAGCTTAAACTAAACGGATCTCTGCGTATAGATGATAACCCGGAATTTTCTGCAAGGCTCACACCACGCCTGGCTGCAGTATATACGTTTAAGGAAAAACATAATTTCCGTTTTACTTACCAGCAGGGGTACCGATTTCCTGCCCTGTTTGAAGCATTATCTTATGTAAATAATGGAAGGGTAAAACGGGTTGGTATTTTACCTGTCATTAACGAAGGATTGGGTTATCGTGAAAACAGCTATACGCAATCTTCGATAGCTATTTTTAATGCTGCTGTAAAAACTGCGGGTAATACGGATGCGGCAGCATTGACTAACCGTAACTTACTGCAGGTTGCTAACCTACCCGATGGTGCACCGGAAGGGATAAATTCTTTTGAGGTAGGATATAAAAGTGTGTTGTTCGATAACAAACTGATTCTCGATGTTGATGCGTATTCTAATATATATACAGGCTTCCTTGGCCAGGTCCAGGTATACGTGCCTATTGGAGAAACGATTGGTTCTGATGCAGCGGTGATCGCTATGGTCGACAGGAACAGGGATGCCACTGCTGCCGGTTCGGGAAATGCAGCCAGTAAAGGGCAGGAACGTTATCGTGTGTACACCAATGCAAAAAATAAATACACGACTTACGGTTCTTCACTAGGCGTTACTTACCAGTTCTACAAAACCTTTGCTCTGTCGGGTAACCTGAATTATAATAAGATTAAGGGAAATGCTACAGCGGACCTGTTTGTAACAGGGTTCAATACTCCGCAGTGGACATCCAATTTTTCCTTCGGAAACAGGGCCATAACCAAAAATTTGGGATTTAATATTGTTTGGAAATGGCAGGATAGTTTTTTATGGGAGAGTCCGTTGGTAACAGGGGAGATAAGTGCTATTAATAATATAGATGCCCAGGTTACACTTCGGTTACCAGCGTATAAATCAACCATTAAACTGGGCGGTACGGATATTCTGAATAACCGTCATATCCAATATGCAGGGGGACCAACCATTGGGGCTTTATATTATGTGGCGGTTACGCTGGATGGGTTGCTGGGGAAATAAACGGTAAGATACTAACTAAATAAAAATATTTGGAAACAAATGGTAACATCGAATAAAACCAGGATCACATAATACTATCACAATGTATCCTTCTCTCAATGCTTTGTTAGTATGTGTTTAGAAAAAATGATAATTATATAAAAGTCTACCAAAACAATAGAATTTACCTTACTTTGCCTTATACGTATCGATAAGGATAATATAAAAAAATATTTTGCTAAAAACAGGATTACCTACCATACCATCAAACGAACAGCCGGCAGTTGAAAACAACCGCCTGTTTCCTGTTTTTCTGAAATTAGAAACACTCCGTTTACTAATTGTTGGTGGGGGATATGTGGGTATGGAGAAATTACAGGCTGTATTGCAGAACTCGCCGGCCACTTCAATCACTTTAATAGCAGCAAACATCAGTAATGATATCAGGCAACTGACTTTACAACATACCCATATCCGGCTGATAGAAAAACACTACGATATACATGATCTTGATGAGGTTGATGTGGTGATCGCAGCTGTAAATGATATAGCCGTAAGTGAACAGATACGGATTGATGCGAAAGAAAAAAAACTATTGGTCAATGTAGCCGATAAACCGGAATTATGTGATTTCTACCTGAGCTCTGTGGTTAAAAAAGGTAACCTGAAAATCGCTATATCTACCAACGGTAAATCACCTACCATTGCCAAACGTTTAAAGGAGGTATTGAACGAAATCATCCCTGATGAAATGGATGATGTACTGAACGATATGCAAAGCATACGCCAAACCCTGAATGGTGATTTTTCAGAGAAAGTAAGGCAACTGAATGACCTTACAAAAATACTGGTGGCAAAACAGGTATCGCTGGAAGAACTAAACCTGCAGAAACCCAAAGAAAAAAAATGGCAGCAGATTGTCAAATGGTGCCTATTCGCTTTTGTGTTTATGATTGTAGGGCATACTATTTTTTCTTTCTTACCCTCAAGCAAAGTATATGATGCCATTAAATCTGTTCCGGATTATATAGATACCCGTTCTTTCCTCATCATGTTACTCACAGGGTTTATGGCACAGATGGTCGACGGCTCTTTGGGTATGGGTTATGGAACCATTTCTACTACTTTCCTGCTGGCCAATGGGGTTAGCCCCGCAGTGGTAAGCAGCAGGGTGCATTCCGCCCGTGTATTCTCGAGTGGTGTTTCCGGTTATAGTCATCACCGGTTTGGCAACATCAATAAAAAATTATTTAAAGCATTGGTTATCCCCGGTATCGTAGGTGCTGTTGCCGGTGCTACATTGGCTTATATCGGGCAGGAATATTCTGCTTACGTACGTATCCCTCTGGCTTTATACACCAGTTATCTTGGCTACTTTATCATAAAAAAAGCATTGCGCAAAAAGAATGTGCAGGATAAAGTAAAACGTGCCGGCTGGCTGGCGGGTATCGGTGGGTTCATGGATGCATTTGCAGGCGGGGGATGGGGTGCACTCGTTACCAGTACCCTGATCTCAAAAAGAAAATCTGCCCGTTATGTAATTGGGTCTGTTTGCCTGGCAGAATTTTTTGTGGTATTTGCGAGTTCCGTTACTTTCTTCATCCTGTTAAAACATATACCTATTACTGATGTACTTGGATTAATCATCGGCGGTATTATTGCTGCACCCATCGCCGCAAGGCTGGTAGGTAAACTACCTCTGAAGACCATGTATTTTCTTGTAGGTGGATTAGTAACGTTAACGAGCCTGTTTACTTTATGGAAGGCCGTGAGTTTAGTGTTACATTAACCTACCTGGCAGGACATCCCTAATTTTTAATAGATTTTTCATAGTCAGGAATTTTTTATTTATCTCATAATTTCCTGCATCAGACAGTGATACAATAAATTAATCCGGATTGGGAAATCATATCAAAGATAAATCTGCAGATCAGCTGCTTAACTTTCTTTTAGGGTTTCTAAACTATTCTCAATAAATTTAGCTACAAATACAACCTTATGCAGCGAAGAAAATTTATGCAACAAAGCTTATTGGCTGGTGGCGGATTATTATCCGCTTCAGGTTTATTGGCAAAGCAGCCGATGCTAAATGATACAGAAGATCCCCAGCCGTTTAAATGTAACTACGGCATACATGACGGCATGTTTAAAAACCATGCAGGTGCCGACTTTGTTGACCAGATTAAATTTGCCCACAGCATGGGTTTCAGGGCCATAGAAGACAATGGCATGATGAGCCGCGCTCCCGAACAACAACAACGTATTGGAGATGCATTGGCACAACTGGGCATGACGATGGGTGTATTTGTAGTGGAGTTTGATAAATGGCCTTTATCTACTTCGTTAACAGGAGGAAAAAAAGAATGGAAAGATAAATTCATACAATATTGTAAAGATGCGGTGGAAGTAGCCAAACGCTGCCATGCCAAATGGATGACAGTAGTACCCGGCAATTATGAAAGAAGCCTTCCAGAAGGTTATCAAACTGCTAATGTTATTGAAGCCATGCGCCGTGGCAGTGAAATATTTGAGCCACATGGGTTGATAATGGTCATGGAACCGCTTAGCGATACACCCGATCTTTTCCTGCGGCATTCAGATCAAACCTATGCCATCTGTAAAGCAGTGAATAGCCCATCCTGCAAAATCTTATTTGATATGTACCACATGCAACGCAATGAAGGTAATATGATCGTTAATATAGACAGGGCCTGGGATGAGATCGGCTATTTCCAGATAGGTGATAACCCCAACCGGAAAGAACCGGGCACAGGTGAAGTGAACTATAAAAATATTTTCAAACACCTTAACGAGAAAGGCTTTAAAGGCGTTTTGGGCATGGAACATGGCAATGCCAAACCCGGAATGGAAGGCGAACTGGCCTTGATCAAAGCATATCGGGAAGCAGATAGCTTTTAGGTGGTCAGTGGTGAGTGGTGAGTAGTGAGTAGTGAGTAATGGGATGTATGTAAGAATTTTATTTACTCACCATTCACTACTCACAACTACTACTCACGATTCACAACATTCTATCCCTTATTTTCCGCTATTATTCATACATTGATTATACAAAATAATGTCTGCCATGAAAAAAATTGCCTGCCTGCTTATCTCCATGCAACTATGGGTCATTACCACTATTGCACAGCCTGCCGTACAAAACCTTCTTGTAGAAAATAGCCATAACCCTGTGGGTCTGGATATTATAATGCCTCGTTTTAGCTGGCAACTGGTGAGTGATAAAAGAAATGTTGTACAAACTGCGTATGCGATACAGGTATTTACTACTGAAAAAGGGAAAGCACCTGTTTGGAGTTCGGGTAAAATAAACTCGGCCCAGTCTGTATTCGTGCCTTATGCCGGTAAGGCTTTGCAGAGTGGTAAAAAATATAAATGGCAGGTTCAGGTTTGGGATAATGTAAATAAAACAACCTTACAAAGCGATACTGCCTCTTTTCAAATGGCATTCTTGCAAGCCAGCGACTGGAAAGCAAAATGGATAGAACCCGGTTATAATGAAGACAGTGTGATGCGCCCCAGCCCTTTATTCAGAAAAGAATTTTCTGCTAATAAAAAAATTACATCGGCAACCGCTTATATAACGGCGCATGGTTTATACGAGGCGCAAATAAATGGTCACCGCATCAGTGATGCTTATTTTACACCCGGTTGGACATCTTACAGCAAACGGTTACAATACCAGGTGTACGATGTGACTAATATGATCAGTAAAGGCAATAATGCCATCGCTGTTTCATTGGGAAATGGCTGGTACCGGGGGGTGATTGGTTTTTCAAATAACCATAATGTGTACGGAAAAGATATTGCACTTCTTTTTCAATTAGACATTACGTATAGTGATGGAATGACTGAAACAATTATGTCTGACGGGAACTGGAAATCAGCTACAGGTGCCATCCGTTACGCTGAAATTTATAATGGCGAAACCATTGATGCAAGGGAAGACAAAAAAGGCTGGGCAATGCCGGGTTATGATGATGCAGACTGGAGTACTGTAAAAGTGATTACTCATCCAATGAATGTTTTAATTGCTACTTATAATGAGCCTATCAAAAAGAAAGAAATATTTAAACCCGTTCGGATATTTAAAACACCCAAAGGCGAACAGGTAATTGATTTTGGCCAAAACCTGGTTGGCTGGGTAACGCTGAAAGTAAAAGGTAATGCTGGTGATAAAATCGTTGTATCACATTCAGAAGTAATGGATAAAACTGGAAATTTTTATACCACCAACCTTCGCGCAGCCAAAGCACAGGATACCTATATTTTAAAAGGTGGAGAAGAAGAAATATTCGAACCGCATTTTACCTGGCATGGCTTCCAGTTTATCAAACTTGAAGGATATCCGGGTGAGATAAAAGCGGAAAATTTTACAGCAGTTGCCATGTATTCAGATATGGCAACTACGGGTAGTTTCAATTCATCCAATGCATTGGTAAACCAATTGCAACATAATATCCAGTGGGGACAAAAGGGTAATTTCTTAGACGTTCCCACAGATTGCCCGCAACGCGATGAACGTTTGGGCTGGACGGGTGATGCGCAGGTTTTTTCAAGAACAGCTGCGTTTAATATGAACGTAAACAATTTCTTTTCCAAATGGCTGAGAGATGTGGAAGCTGATCAATTGCCAAATGGCAGTGTTCCATTTGTGGTTCCGAATGTATTGGGCGTGGGTGCCGTGGGCTCTACCGGATGGGCCGATGTAGCTACTATCATTCCATGGAACGTGTACCTGGCGTATGGCGACAGGCGCGTGCTTGAACAGCAATACAACAGTATGAAGAATTGGGTGGGCTATATGCAAAACAGCAGTAAGAATAATTTGTGGAACACCGGTTTCCATTTCGGCGACTGGTTATTTTATCGCCCCGATGATGATAATGATGGAAGGGCAGCGGTTACAGATAAATACCTTATCGCACAATGTTTTTATGCTAATTCCACTCAGCTGGTAATCAATGCAGCAAAGGTTTTAGGCAAAATGGAAGATGTGGCTAAGTATGAATCATTACTGCAAAAAATTAAAGAAGCATTCATTAAAGAATACCTTACAGCCAACGGACGGCTTGTATCCGGAACACAAACGGCCTATGTACTGGCCTTAAATTTTGATATGCTGCCAGAGGCATTAAGGCAGCAGGCAGCAGACAGGTTAGCAGAAAATATTAAAAGTTACAATAACCATTTAACCACCGGCTTTTTGGGAACGCCTTATCTCTGTCACGTATTAACGCGCTTTGGTTATACTGATATTGCGTATACTCTTTTATTGCAGGAGAAATATCCATCTTGGTTATACCCTGTAAAAATGGGTGCCACCACTATATGGGAAAGATGGGATGGTATTAAACCCGATGGATCTTTCCAGGTGCCTTCTATGAATTCATATAACCACTATTCTTATGGTGCGATAGGAGATTGGATGTACCGAGTAATGGTTGGATTAGATACGTATGATGATGGCCCGGGATACAAGCACATCAAAATAAAACCGCATATCGGGGGAGGTTTTACCAATGCTTCTGCTTCACTCCAAACCTATTATGGCAAATTAAGCAGCAGCTGGAAAGTGGATGCAGATAAAACTTATATGGATATTGAAATACCTGCCAATACCACAGCAACTGTTTTTGTTCCTGCAAAGAGTGCCGGTGCGGTAACGGAAAGTGGTTCGGTAATAGGGATAGGGGCAACTGATATGAAAATGGAAGAAGGATATGTAGTGGTTACATTGGGTTCGGGTATATATCACTTTAGTATAGCTAAGTAATAATAGAAATATGGGTTGGCTATCAAAAAAATCATTCCAAATGAAACGAATTATAACACTGGTATTATTTTCAGCAACACTTTCACTAAATGCACAGAACACCCAAGACATTAATCCTGCCTTACTCAACAGGCAATGGCCCGCTTCCTGGATAACCTGTCTTGATGTACCGCAGCGCGATTATGGGGTGTATCATTTTCGTAAAACATTTTCAACAGGGCAGGTGCCGGCGAAGTTCATCGTGCATGTATCAGCCGATAACCGGTACCGTTTATTCGTTAATGGCATAGCTGTTTGCAGTGGACCTGCAAGAGGGGATTTGTATAACTGGTATTTTGAAACTATTGACATTGCCCCATATTTGAAAAATGGTAATAATACGATTGCCGCATTAGTCTGGAATATGGGCGTATATGCACCTGTGGCACAGATATCCAATCAAACTGCATTTGTGTTGCAGGGAGATGGGGATGCAGAAAAAATAATTAATACCGGCGAAGGATGGAAAGTATATCACAATACATCGTATACACCATGCTCAACAGATAATGCATCACGGTTACGTACGTATATGGTTATCGGTCCGGGCGATCAGGTAGATGCTTCTAAATATCCCTGGGGATGGGAGCAGCCTGGGTTTATCGATTCAACATGGAAGCCAGTAAAGAAAATAGCCAATCCTGTTCCGGTAGGATATGGATCAGATAATCTCTGGACATTGCAGCCGCGCAATATCCCTTTGATGCACGAAACCAAACAAAGGATATCCCTGGTAAGAAGGGCAACAGGCATCGATGTATCTAATGGCTTTTTAGAAGGTAAAACGGGGTTGGTGATCCCTGCTAATAAAACAGTGAGTATTTTATTGGACCAATCATTTAATACGGTAGCGTATCCAGAATTATTAGTCAGCAATGGCAAAGGCAGTTCTGTAAAATTAACGTATGCAGAAGCCTTGTTTGAAAAAGATGGACAGAAAGGCAACCGCAACCAGATTAACGGGAAGGATATCATAGGTAATTACGATGTGTTTATGCCGGATGGGGGTGCAAAAAGATTGTTCCGTCCGCTTTGGTTTCGTACATATCGTTTTATGCAATTGGATATTACTACCAGCGATGAACCATTGGTAATTGATGACCTATATGGAACTGCAACCGGTTATCCTTTTGAAGTAAAAGCCTCTTTCAGCAGTAACGATGAATCATTGCAGCAAATATGGGATATTGGTTGGCGAACGGCACAACTCTGTGCGGGTGAAACGTATTTTGATTGTCCTTATTATGAGCAATTGCAGTATGAGGGGGATACACGGATTCAATCATTGATATCCTTGTATGTTACCGGTGATGACAGGTTAATGCGCAAAGCCATACTAGATTTTTATCATTCCAGGGTGCCGGAAGGACTTACACAAGGCCGTTACCCGAGTAGCCGCCTGCAGGTGATACCGCCATTTTCTTTATTTTGGGTTTCGATGATCTACGATTACTGGATGCATGAGAAAGACAAGCAATTTGTAGCTGATTTTTTAATTCCTATTACAGGTGTATTAGATTGGTTTGAAAAAAAGATTGACAAAAATAAAACCATGCTCGGCCCGATGAAGTGGTGGAGTTTTGTAGACTGGAACCATGCATTTCCCGGTGGTACACCTGATGGTTCACAGGATGGTAACTCATCTGTGATAACACTTCAGTATGTGAACACATTGCAGCAGGCAGCAGACCTATTTTCCTTTTTTGGCAAACCCAATGAAGCTGTACACTACAGCGAATTGGCAAAAAGCTTACGTTCTGCCACTTACCGCCAGTGTTTTGATGTAAAAAAGGGATTGATGGCCAATACACCACTCAAAAATACTTTCAGCCAGCATGCCGGTATCATGGCAGTGCTTACAGGATGTGTGCCTGAAACAGATATGAAAGCCGTAATGAAAAAAGTATTGTATGATACATCACTCAGCCAGGCTACATTTTATTATCGATTTTACCTGAACCGTGCTTTGAAAAAAGCGGGTATGGCCGATATGTATTATTCGCAACTAAAACCGTGGCGGGGTATGATTGATAACGGCCTCACCACTTTTGCTGAAAACCCTGATCCCACGCGCTCTGATTGTCATGCCTGGAGTTCAAGTCCTAATTATGATTTCTTAGCCACTATTTGCGGTATCGTTCCATCAAAGCCTGGATTTTCTGCTGTAAGAATTGAGCCTGCATTAGGTGAATTGAAGCAGGTAACAGCCAGCATGCCACACCCTGATGGAACCATCACCCTAACCCTTCATCGGAAGGGCGAGAATGGGGTAGAAGCACAGGTGAGTTTACCGGTAAAACTCACGGGGGAGTTTGTGTGGAAAGGGAAAGTAGTTAAGTTAAATGGGGGTAACCAGAAAATTAGTCTATAGTCTTTTCTTATCTGGTCACCCCTTGTATTGTTATCCATTCACTTTCTCCGCTTAATAAATAGAGTGGAGCATGGGGTTATTTTCCCTTTATCGCGCATGTGCTTTCCAATGGAGAAAGCATAACTATACCCCTTTATGAAATGTTTTGCGCAGCATACTTTGGTAGTTGCACAGATAAGTTTGGAATAAAAGCGATACTAAATTTTACTAACTTTCAAAATAAATAAAAATGAAAAAGGCCAAAATCATTTTCTGGGTAACTACCTCACTTATTTTCATATTGGAAGGTGTTCTTCCTGCATTGACTTCACAAACCGAAATGGCAAAAGAAGGGATCAGGCATTTAGGCTATCCTGCCTATTTTGGTTGTATGCTCACAGTTTTTAAAATTCTGGGAACTTTGGTATTAATCATACCTCAAATACCAGATAGAGTAAAAGAATGGGCTTATGCCGGCTTTGCCATAGATTTTATTGCAGCTTTTGTAAGTATTTGGGCAGTTGATGGTGTTGGCGTAGCTTTATTATTTCCTGTAATAGCATTCGTTATACTGGCTATTTCTTATATATATTTTCACAAATTGGTTAGATTAACCGAGCGATAAAATAAATACAACTAACACTGAATGTCTGATATGGGAGAGGGGTGGGATGAGATATTTTACCGGTCCGTAAACCCAATAGATGATCACTTAGAGGGACGCGCGCAATGTAAGTGAGAATGGTATCTCAATATGCTGCACCGATTGCTGTAATATTAACTGTGCTGTTTTCTCGCCCATCATCTGAAAATCAGTTGAGATGGTAGTAATACCATTAAGGATGATTTTTTTCATAGGGGTTTCGTTATACGAGATAACACCTACATGCTTGCCTAACTTCATTTTGGTAGCTAATATTTTTTCTATCAATATTACCAGGTCATCTTCCATTAAATTAATATAGGCTTCACCTTCTTTAATAGGTTCGTTGGCTATATTATGGACTACTTTATGGTTAAAAGCATATTGCTGACAAAAACGGGTAAACCCTTTTAATATTTCTACCGGGTGGTAGGTATAAAAAGGCACAATAATCTTGATGGTGTGGTATTTGCTTAAATGTGGGAGTGCCTGTTCCAGCGCGCCATAAATATCTTTTTCAAAATTTTCATACACCGCTCCATATTGTCCCTCAATGCCGTGTACCAGCTTATCTAATAAGATCAACTTGTCCTTAGGGATCATATTGATCACATCATATGCATTTTCACCACCATCCAGAAAATGTGGGATGATCACATAATGCGTATATTCTTTTTTTGCATTTTGGATAAGGCGTTTAAAAAAATCAAAATCATTATTATAAATATAAAAATCGATAGAAGCCAGTTCACCGAGGGAAGTAACAAATGCATCGTAAATAATTTTTTTGTGCGGGCTCAGTTTATTGAACAGCAGGAAGATTTTTAATTTTTGCTTCACATTGTTGTCCTGAACAAAATAGCCTTTCCCCGGTACTGAACCCAGAACACCGATCTTTTTTAAATATTTATATCCTTTCTCGGCGGTATCCCTTGATATCTCAAACTCAAAACTGAGTTCATTAATAGAGGGTAATATTTCATCTTTCTTAATCTTGCCATCGCCTATGGCTTTAATAATGGAATTAGCCAATTGCAGATACTTGGGCGTAGCGGAATAATAGTCAATAAATAAATGCTGGAAAACAGATTTTTTTTTCATGATCACAGGTATTCGCCTGGCAGCAGCCTGCCGCAATCTGTTCCAAACATACTCAGTATTAAGGAATATGCGAACAGTTATATGTATTTACTTAAAATATGGTGCATACTTCCACAGATAATAAACCATGATAGTACATGACAGCAGGCAGGAGATAAATTATATTTTTGTATACTTAACCCGTAATTTGTTAGTCATATAGAAATTTACTGCTCATGGGTATTATCCTCGGTGTTATTTTCCATTTTATAGGCGGGTTCGCTTCAGGCAGTTTTTATATGCCTTACAAAAAAGTAAAAGGCTGGAGTTGGGAAAGCTTCTGGATTATTGGTGGATTATTTTCCTGGCTTATCGTTCCACCTATCGCAGCATACCTTACCATACCTGGTTTTGCGGATATTATTAAAGGCAGTTCCTCACAAATACTGGGTACCACATTTCTCATGGGTTTGTTATGGGGTATTGGTGGATTGATGTATGGCCTTGGCGTTCGCTACCTGGGCATGAGCCTCGGTAATTCAGTGATACTCGGCTTCTGCTCCGCTTTCGGTTCTTTAATTCCGGCTATTTATTACAATTATGTACCCACACCGGGTAAAGAAAAACAGACTTTCAATTTCATGCTGCATAACAGCGGCGGACAATTGGTATTGCTGGGCGTGCTGGTTTGTTTAACAGGCATTGCTATTTGCGGCCGCGCAGGTATGCTTAAAGAAAAAGACCTGCCTGAAGAGCAGAAAAAAGAAAGCGTAAAAGAATTCAGTTTGGTAAAAGGGTTGGTAATCGCAACCATTTCCGGGATACTGAGTGCTTTTTTTAATTTTGGTATCGAAGCAGGAAAACCAATGGCCAACCTGGCTAATGCCAACTGGCAGGTAAGCCATCCGGGAGAAGGGAATTTCTTATTTCAGAATAATGTCATTTTTGTGGTAATACTATGGGGTGGGTTGACAACTAATTTTATCTGGTGTATGATATTGAATGCACGGAACAAAACTTTTGCCGATTACACAAATAAAAAATCGCCCCTGGCAAAAAATTATCTGTTCTGTGCACTGGCAGGCACTATGTGGTTCCTGCAGTTCTTTTTTTACGGAATGGGTGAAAGTAAAATGGGCAATGGAGCCAGTTCCTGGATACTGCACATGTCGTTTATTATTCTGGTGGCCAATATGTGGGGTATTACCTTAAAAGAATGGAAGGGTGTAAGCAGCAAAACAAAAACAACCATCACGATCGGCATATTAACCATTATTGCATCTGTTTTTATTGTAGGATATGGTAATTCGTTGCCTAAATAATCAGGAATTAAAAATTAATCATTAAAATGAAACCGGTGAATACAGTGGCAAATTTCAAATATGTCAGCTACTTGTGGGATGAAGTAAAAGCGGCTTCCTTGGCAGGCGATGAAGTGGCCTTATTGATCTACCGTTCTAATTTGTTTGGGGCCGATCTCAGGTTAACCAATTACGGCGGTGGCAATACTTCCTGTAAAGCCATGGCCAAAGATCCGTTAACAGGCAAAGAAACTGAAGTAATGTGGGTAAAGGGCAGCGGTGGCGATCTTGGCACATTAAAAGCGAATGGCTTAGCTGCATTATACGTTGACAGGTTGCTTAGCCTGAAAAATGTATATCGTGGAATTGTATATGAAGATGAAATGGTTGAATTATTTAACCATTGTATTTTTGATCTGGCCTCTAAAACCCCTTCTATCGATACGGCTTTACATGGATTTCTTCCCTTTAAACATATCGATCACCTGCACCCCGATGCGGCCATTGCCATTGCAGCAGCAAAAGACGGGAAAAAAATCACACATGAATTATTCAGCGGAACCATTGGCTGGATAGAATGGCAAAAACCAGGGTTTGATCTGGGCTTAAAACTGAAAGCCTGCCTCGATGAAAATCCCGGTATCCGTGGCATCATGCTGGGCTCACATGGATTGTTCACATGGGGTGATACCGCATATGAAAGCTATATCAATACACTGGAAGTGATCGAACGTTGTGCTGCGTATATTGAAGACAATATTCAAAAAAATAAATCGGTTTTTGGCGGCGAAAAAATACAGCCTTTATCAAAAGATAACCGGCTGCAACAGGCGGCAGCATTGGCTCCTGTGTTACGGGGTTTCTGTTCTTCCGAAAGGAAAATGATCGGACATTTTACAGATGATGAAAAAGTATTACAGTTCATCAACTCAAATGATTTGGATAGATTGGCCCCAATGGGTACTTCCTGTCCTGACCACTTTCTTCGCACCAAGATCAGTCCATTGGTACTTACTTTATCTCCCGGAGAAAACTTGGATGATGTAAAATCCATCAAAGAAAAATTAGCACCTGCATTTGATGCATACCGGAAAATGTATGCGGATTATTATACCAAATGTAAACATGCCCATAGTCCTGCTATAAGAGATGCCAACCCGGTTGTAATCCTTTATCCCGGTGTAGGCATGTTCACCTTTGCAGTAAATAAACAAACGGCAAGGGTAGCGGCTGAATTTTATGCGAATGCCATCAATGTAATGCGCGGCGCAGAAGCTATTTCAACCTACACATCCCTGCCAAGGCAGGAAGCTTTTAATATTGAATACTGGTTGCTGGAAGAAGCTAAACTGCAGCGCATGCCTAAACCCAAAGCATTGTCGGGAAGGGTTGCATTAATAACCGGAAGTGCCGGCGGTATTGGTAAAGCCATCGCTAAAAAATTTGCTGATGAAGGTGCCTGTATTGTTGTTAACGATAATGATAGCCAACGTTTAGCCACTGCTAAAGAAGATTTTCAAAAACAATATGGCAACGATGTTTTTACAACCGTTGTATTGGATGTTACCAGCAGGGAAGCGATTGAAAAAGCTTACCGGCAAACAGCCCTCTCATTTGGCGGGGTGGATATTGTAGTGAATTGTGCGGGCCTCTCTGTTTCAAAACCTATTGAAGAACATACAGACAAGGATTGGGATCTTTTATATGATGTACTGGTAAAGGGCCAGTTTATTGTAACACAGGAAGGTGTTGCCATCATGCGTAAACAAAATTTTGGCGGTGATGTGCTGAATATTGTCAGTAAGAACGCATTGGTCAGTGGTCCTAACAATGCAGGCTATGGTTCCGCCAAAGCGGCACAGTTACATTTAAGCCGGTTGAATGCTGCAGAGTTAGGAAAAGATAAAATACGAGTGAATGTAGTAAACCCCGATGCTGTAATCAGCGAAAGCAAAATATGGGAAGGTGCCTGGGCAGAGGGCAGGGCAAAAGCTTACGGGGTGAAAGTAGAAGAGCTCCCTGAGTTTTATGCCAAACGTACATTATTGAATGAAATCATTAATCCCGGTGATATTGCGGATGCCTGTTTTGCATTTGTAGGTGGGCTACTCAACAAATCAACCGGTAATATATTGAATGTAGATGGCGGAGTAGCCACTGCCTTTGTACGATAAGTTACTTTTTAAACGACAAGCAGTCGAAGGGTAGATGATTGTCTAATTGTGAACCCCCCTTTTTAAATGAAAATCAATGCACAGAATAGCTTTTAAAATGCAATTGCATAAAGGGTTTAAAACAGAATATAAAAGAAGGCATGATACATTGTGGCCCGACTTGCAGGAATTATTAACGGGTTCCGGTATCAGCGATTATTCTATTTTTTTGGATGAAACAACCAACAGTTTGTTTGGGGTACTAAAAGTAACGGATGCTGCAACATTAGATCAGCTGCCTTCCAATCCGGTGATGCAGAAATGGTGGTCGTATATGAAAGACATTATGGAAACGAACACAGACAATTCTCCGGTTAGTATTCCTTTACAAGAAGTATTTTATTTACCTTAAGTTGTTATTATAAAACAATTGATTATGCTGATTGGAAAAAATAAGATTGCAGGGCATAATGATGCCTTATTAGCCAAACACACACGAAGCTTAGCCTATGCAGCTGAAACTGTTCCCCACATTACGCAGGTCTTACAAAAATTGCAGGATTTTCAGATCGCTATTCCCTCATGGGCATTGGGCACGGGCGGAACACGCTTTGGAAGATTCAGTGGAGGTGGCGAGCCAAGGGCATTGGAAGAAAAAATAGAAGATGTAGGTTTATTGCATGCACTCAATCAATCCAGTGGTGCTATTTCATTGCATATCCCCTGGGATATACCAACAGATGCTAAAAAAATAAAAACATTGGCCACACAATATGGGTTGGGTTTTGATGCGGTAAATTCCAATACTTTCCAGGACCAGCCCAATCAAAAACACAGTTATAAATTCGGATCTCTACAGCATGTTGATAAATCAGTACGCAAACAGGCAATCGAACATAATATTGAAGTGATTAAACATGGCATTGCATTAGGGTCACCGGCATTAACGGTATGGCTATCGGATGGATCCTGTTTCCCCGGGCAGCTGAATTTCAGGAAAGCGTTTCAAAATACCTTAGAAGGCTTACAGGAAATATATGCGGCATTACCTGCCAGCTGGAAAATGTTTGTTGAGTACAAAGCCTACGAACCCAATTTTTATTCTATGACGGTTGGGGATTGGGGCCAATCCTTTCTATATGCCAGTAAACTCGGTGATAACGCCTATACCCTGGTTGATTTAGGACATCATTTACCCAATGCCAACATTCAACAGATAGTAGCTTTATTATTGAATGAGAAAAAATTGGGCGGCTTTCATTTTAATGACAGTAAATATGGGGATGATGATTTAACAGTGGGTAGTATAGATCCTTACCAATTGTTTTTAATTTTTAATGAACTGGTAGAAGGTATGGATG